>CALIEI010000049.1 GCA_938022165.1 uncultured Saprospiraceae bacterium
CACAATCATTATCATGGCAACGAACTAAAAGCTGGGCAGTTGGTGCTGGGAGATTTTGGTGCGGAAAATGTGATGCACTATGCTGGAGATATTACAAGAACTTTTCCAGTGTCTAAGAAATTTACCGAAAAGCAAAAAGCGATTTATGAGATCGTATTGGCAGCAGAAGAAGGAGTGATAGCGGCAGTCAAGCCGGGCGTGAAATATCTGGATATGCATTTGCTGTCTGCTAAAATTATATTGGAAGGGTTGAAAGATTTGGGATTGGTGAAGGGGAGTATGGACTCTGCATTAGAGGCAGGTGCTTATGGTTTGTTCTTTCCTCATGGTGTCGGACATATGATAGGGATGGATGTGCACGATATGGAAGACCTAGGGGAGAATAGAGTAGGTTATCGCGAGGGCCTAGAGCGTAGTAGTATGTTTGGCTTGCGATCTCTGAGACTGGCTAAAGAACTAGAAGAAGGCCATGTGATCACAGTGGAGCCAGGGATATACTTTATACCTGAACTAATAGCGCAATGGAAGTCAGAAGGTCGAGCTAGTGACTTTATAGCCTACGACAAATTGGATGCTTATCAAGATTTTAGTGGTATCCGTATTGAAGATGATTGTTTGATTACAGCAAGTGGGTCACGTGTTTTAGGGCCATATATACCCAAAAAAGTGAGTGAAATCGAGGATATTAGGGGCCAATCTGCTTAAAGAGATACTTTAGCCTGGCAGCTTTTACATAAATCTATACGTATCACTTTATTGTATATAAGCCTGATATACATAATTAAAATTTATTATGTAATTTTAGCGTAAAGTTTGATTAGACTTAAAACAAAGAATGGGTCGGCAATGTAATATGTAACCTAGGATTTATTGCCGAAGCATTGATCAAAATAATTTGAACCATAAACAATGATAAAACGCATCTTAACTGTTGTCGTTCTAGTGATAGCTATATCAATTGGCAATTTTCAATTGAAAGCACAAGATTGGGAAGGAGGTCTTTTTGCTGGGGTTACTAACTATCAAGGAGATTTGGTAGTTCCTTCTTTTACCCTCAAAGAATTGAACTATGGAGCTGGACTTGTCATCAGACATAATATGACCAGAAAGATGGCTCTACGCGGAAATCTACTTTTTGGTAGAATTGATGGTCGAGATGATAATTGGTCAGAGCCTGAATTTCGCCAAAGACGTAACTTTTCATTCGACTCTCCTATAACAGAATTATCTCTAACATTTGAATACAGTCCTTTTAATGAAAATGAATGGTTTGATACAAATGGCAAGTTTATCAAAAAGATTTCACCTTATGGTTTTGCTGGTTTAGGGGTTTCATTTTGGGATCCTGCTACAGATTTTAATGTAGCTGACAATGGCGAACCTCCTTTTGGAGCTACTTTAGCTGAAGTAGAGGCGGATAGAGATGGTGACTTTAGTACTACTGCATTGGTTATACCTATAGGAGCTGGTGTAAAGGCAGACCTTACAGAAAAAATTATTGGTGGTCTTGAGTTTGGAATGCGATTGCCATTTACGGATTACCTAGACGGGGTGAGTATTGCTGCCAATCCCGATAGAAATGATTGGTACTGGTTTGCAGGTGCTACTATTACTTTCAGAATACAGGAAGATGAAAAGAAAGAGGATCCACTTCCGATGATTTCGGATAGTGATGAGGATGGTGTGCCTGATAATATAGATGAATGTCCAAATACGCCGGGGAAAGAGTTGTTTGATGGTTGTCCGGATAGAGATAATGATATGATTGCTGATAAGGATGATAAATGCCCAGATATCGCAGGAACGATCAATGGCTGTCCAGATAGTGATGGGGATGGACTGGCAGATATAGAGGATAGCTGCCCAGATGAACCCGGCTTGATGATAGATAAGGGTTGCCCGAAAGTAGATGGCGATAGTGATAATGATGGAGTGGTAGATAGTCAAGATGAATGCCCTAATGCAGCAGGACCGGTAAATCTAAAAGGATGCCCTGATACAGATAGAGACGGTATTGCGGATAGATTTGATGCTTGTCCAAACAGTGCGGGCAAGTCTATATTTGGTGGATGCCCTGATACAGATAATGATGGTATTCCTGACTCCAAAGACAGCTGCCCAGCGGTAGCGGGATCAGCAAGTAACAATGGCTGTCCTGGCATCACAGTAGCTGATCGTCAAATACTAGATCTTGCAGTCAAAAATGTAAGATTTGAAACAGGGAAAGATGTCTTAAAAATCGAATCCTATATCGTTTTGGATCAAGTAATCGACTTGATGAGAAAATATGGCGAATATAGCTTACGAATTAGTGGATATACTGATAATGTAGGTGATAGTAGATCAAACCAAATTTTGTCAGAACAAAGAGCTGAATCTTGCTACAATTACCTTGTTGGTAAGGGGATTAGTGCTTCTAGACTTACATTTAGAGGGTATGGAGAGGCCAATCCAGTAGCTGATAACGGGACTAGAGAGGGCAGGCGCGCCAATAGAAGAGTAGAGTTTGATCTCTACTAACAATACGAAAAAACGTTAAAATACCACTTAAAAAGGCAAATTTGATTCAAATCAAGTTTGCCTTTTTCTTTTTTTAAAAAATCTTTTATTAGATTTACGTAGACGTGATTGAGAATAGCATTCAATATGTTACGATTTTATTGAGCGTCTTGTACTAAAATGAGAGGCCCATGAACAAAGTGCCCTATACCGAATTATTACGCCTCCTACATGTCGTAGTAAATTTTATTGCTGCAAGAGACATTATCCTACAGACCAATATTAAGATTTGTGGTAGCACCATGTATATTAATATTGATGATAAAAATCAGAAATCTACTTTGAAAATATTTTCCCTTGAATACATATTCAGGCAGGTAATATTTAGTGATACATATAAACATAGAAATATATTTTCCAACCAAATTTTTTGAGTTTTGAAAAATAAAATCTCCCTTTACTTACTCGTGTTGCTCAGTTTCGGCTTTGCACTAAACGAAATTCAGGCACAGGACATTCATTGGTCTCAATTTAGACTTTCTCCAATGAACCTGAGTCCAGCGGCAACTGCCATATTCAAAGGCGATGTTCGCTTCATTGGAAGCTATAGAAATCAGTGGGCAAATTTTGATCAAAATGTAAATTATCTCACTTTCTCGGGAAGTGTAGATATGAAATTTTTTGTACCCAAGTTGCGAAATAGCCTTTTTGGAGGAGGCCTTATTTTTAATCATGATAGTGCCGGTGATTTGGGACTAGACCTGACGCAAATAGGCTTAAATGGATCTTATACGCATCAATTGGCTAAGCGACATTTTTTGACGCTCGGCCTTCAAGGATCTGTTGCGCAAAGACGATATAACCCAAACCTTACTGTAGATAATCAGTGGAATGGTGATGTGTTTGATTCAAGTCTCCCCACTAGAGAGCCAGTGGATCAAGCGAGTACTAGTATTGCAGATTTTTCTGGAGGATTAAACTATCACTATCAAAAACCTTCAAAGAGATCTAAGCTTGATGTTGGAGTAGCACTGTTTCACATCAATGAACCAGGACATAGTTTCTATGATGATGAGACCTTGACTTATCCACAGCGTTTAAGTATTTACGCTTTGGCTACTTTAGGAGTAGGAAATAAATTTGATTTGTTGCCTATGGCAATGAGACAAGAACAAGGACCACATTCTCAAACGCTTTTAGGATTGGCTGGCCGGATTCATTTGAATCAGCATGTGGCTAGAAAGACTGCTTTTCAGCTTGGCTTAAATTATAGATTTAATGAACTAGAAGCTGATGCCTGGATTCCAAATCTAGAATTTCATTACCGTTCATTATTGGTCGGTGTCAGTTATGATATAAATGTGTCAGACTTTGTTATCAACACCAATAACCGTGGTGGACTAGAATTGCACCTGACCTATATTGTCAATAAGGTTAGACTTGATGAGGCAAAGATTTGTCCAATTTATTAACCCATAGCAAATCGCAAATTGAAATGAGAAAGATAATAATCACTTTATTGATTGCTAGTTTTGCAGTGGCATCCACTTCAGCTCAAACACTAAAGCAATTTAAAAAGAAAGCACAAGAGGCGTTTAATAATCAAAATTATTATGCAGCCCTTAGTCACTATACTACTGTACTGGAGGTAGATGATAATGATCCAAGTGTACTATACAATCATGCAGAAGCTGCACGAAATTATAATGCATATACAGCAGCCGAATCCTCCTATGAAAAAGTGTCTAATAGCGAAGTCTCAGAGACTTTCCCATTAACCAACTATTGGTTAGCAGGTGTAAAGAAAAGCTTAGGAAAGTATAGCGAAGCAAAAGCGCTTTACACAAAATATCTAAATACGGCTAATAACGAAAATCAAGAATTTGTAGAAACAGCTAAGCGAGAAGTAGAATTCTTAAGTTGGGCAGAAGATAGAATCCAGAATGCAGAAGAAGGACTCGATGTACAGCGCTTGGGTGATAATGTCAATACGGAGTATTCTGAATCTAGTCCTTATGTATATAATGGAAAATTATATTATTCTTCTTTGATAATGGAAGACAAGGATAAAGACTATTATCCGTACAGACCATCTGCATTGATTTTTGAAAGCAAGGATGCAGGCCTTAGTATGAATGGGGTTAAAGTAGAAGGCTTGAATACTGGGCGTCATGCAGCACACTCTTCTTTTAATTTGGCGGGAGACAAAATCTACTATTCGCAATGTAATTATGTTGATGATGAAAGCCTAGAGATTCGTTGTGATATTTATGTTGCTGATGTAAGCGCTGATGGTGCTTTCTCAAAAAGTAGAAAACTACCTGATGCGATCAATGCGCCAAACTTTACTAATACCCAACCAAATATTGCATTAGATAGAGATACAAAAACAGAGAAGTTATACTTTGTATCTGATAGAGAAGGAGGACTAGGCGGAAAAGATATTTGGGTGGCAAATAAAAAAGAAGACGGCTCTTTTTCAAGTCCAACATTAGTGGAAGGAGTTAATACTGCTCAGGATGATATATCTCCTTTTTATCACACAGGTACAGGTACACTTTATTTTAGTTCTGAGGGTAGAAAGAGCTTGGGAGGATTTGATGTATTTAAAGTTGACCTTTCTAAGGCTGCTGTGACGAATGAAGTTGTGCATCTAAGTTATCCTATCAATAGTAGTTTCAACGATATTGATTTTTCTTTAAATCAAGATGAGACGCAAGGTTATTTTGCATCAAACAGACTTGGGTCCAACTATATAGAGCAAAAGAGAGAAGCATGTTGTAATGATATTTATAAAGTGGATTTGGAACCAAACCTTTATGATATGATGGCGCTTACTTTTGATAAGGAAACAGGTCTTAAGTTGAATGGCGCCACTTTGGAGTTGGTGCAATCCGAAGATTTGTTGCAAACAGATACAAATGCTGAGGGCAATGATTTTGGGTATAAAGTAAAAAAGAATAAAAAGTATACTATAAAGGCAACTAGGCCAGGTTATGCACCTGCAGAAGTTGAGGTTCTCACTGATAAGATTGATTTGGAAGATTTGGTTGGAGAGCTTTACTTAGAACCTTATAAGCTGGATTTGCTAGCTTTAACTTATGATGCAGAATCGACCGAAATGTTAAAAGGCGTAAGTATCAAGATGATCGACTGTGATAATATCGAAGGAGAAACAAAGACTAACCGTGAAAGCAATGAATTCAGTTACAAAAACATACTGCCAGAAAATTGTTACAAGCTCTTAGTTACACGTGATGGATATGTACCACAAACAGTAAGAGTAGAAACTGATCCATTGACAGGTAATAAAACGATCACGGAGAAAATATTTCTAAAGAAAGTGCCTCCAGTAACGAGGCTTACTTTGGAAGGATATCTGCCTATGCCATTATATTTTGATAATGATATGCCTGACAGGAGAAGTAGAAAGGCTGTTACCAATCTAAACTATATCCAAACGAATGTCGAATATCAAAGACAAGAAGATTTGTTTAAGCGAAATGTTTCGAAAGGTTTAAAGAGTGAACAAAAGATGCAAGCTGAATATGAGATAGAGCAATTTTTTAGCACTAAAGTTTCTCCAGCGGCTTCACAGTTAGTCAGTTTTACAGATCATTTATTAAGATATCTAGAACAGGGTAATGTTGCAGAAATTATCATCAAAGGATATGCAAGTCCATTGGCAAAAGATGAATACAATCTGCAATTGACCAAAAGAAGAATCTCCAGTATAGAAAATCATTTCTCAAGTTACAATGGAGGGGCGTTTAAGAGATTTATTGATCAAGGACTTTTAAAGGTGACTGAAGCGCCTTACGGTGAAAAATTATCGAATAGCGGTATAAGTGATAATCCAAGAGATCGCAAGAATTCTATTTTTGGTGTTCCTGCTTCCTTAGAAAGAAGGGTAGAGATCATAGAATTGAAATAAAATTTCCTTAATCGCTTTTTGAAACGAATAATCATGAGAAAATTAAAATTTAATATAATGAACAAGCAGCTTTTAAAGGGGGTGAAGGGTAAGTTGATATTCTTATTTGCTCTTGGAAGTTTTCTTTTCAGTACTAATTTGTCAGCTACTCATATCGTCGGTGGAGGACTTACCTATAGATGTCTTGGTGGCGATCAATACGAAATCACACTAAATATTTATCGAGACTGTTTTTTTGGAGCTTCAAATGCTCCATTTGATGATCCAGCCTCTATAGGGATTTTTGATGGGGCTACCGGATTTAGATTGGATGAAGTACGTATTCCGTTAGGCACACAAAATGATACACTTGACGTGGTCATTGCGGATACTTGCTTATTTGTTCCAGCCACAGTTTGTGTACATACCACAACTTATACACAAGTAGTCACTTTGCCTGAGCGGCCTACAGGATATACTTTGGCTTATCAAAGATGTTGTAGAAATCAAACTATTTTGAATATTGTAGACCCGCTTGAAACAGGAGCTACCTTTATTTCAGAAATAAGCGGTCAAGCTTTAGCGGAATGTAATAATCAAGCTACGTATAATAATTTCCCGCCACTATTTATCTGTGTAAACGAACCAATCGATTTTGATCATTCGGCGACTGATGTAGACGGAGATTCATTGGTGTATAAAATATGTACTCCTTTTGATGGAGCAAGTTTGGAAAATCCTCAACCGCAGCCGCCTTCTTCTCCTCCATATGACCAAGTGGTATATGATCCTCCATTTAGTTTAAATAATGTTTTGGGTGGCGATCCTTTGACTATTGATCCCAATACTGGATTTATAACAGGGGTGCCAAATATTATAGGTCAATTTGTGGTAGGTGTTTGCGTTGAAGAATATAGAAACGGTGTATTGATAAGTGAAACTAGAAGAGATTTTCAATACAACGTTGGACAATGTGGAATAGTAGAAGCCATTATTGGAAATTCGAATACACTTTGTGATGACCTGACAGCAAATTTTATCAATAATAGTACAAACTCGGGAACATTCCACTGGGACTTTGGTGACCCTACTACAACCAATGATGTGTCTACAGAATTTCAGCCTAGTTACACTTATCCAGATACGGGTATGTACAATGTCGTACTTACTGTAGAAATTGGAAATGAATGTGAAGATGTTTTAAATTTTCCACTATATGTGAAGAATACTACCGCCCAACCAGCATTTGATTTGGTAACATTCGAATGTGAAAATGGAGATATTATAGTTGCAGTAGAAGATAACTCTTTTGATCCTGATCCTAGGTTTGAAGTTACTGGATGGAATTGGACATTAAGTGATGGTCAGTTTTCTGATGAACAACATCCTGTTTTTGTGGTGAGTAATGATGGGCAAGATATCACGGTCACTCTTGAGGTGGAATCAAGTGATACTTGTACGGAGTCAATTAGTCAAACGGTAAGCCCGGGCGATAATAATTTAGGCTCATTGACGAGCCCTTCTACTATATGCGATGGTCAATCTGTAGAATTGTATCCAGAGTTTTTAACGCAGAATCCAAACTTAACTTACTCTTGGTCGCCGGGTACTAATTTGAATAGTACTAGTATTGCAAATCCATTAGCAAATCCTACGACTACAACTACTTATACTTTAACTGTGAATGCACCAGGTACTGGCTGTAGCGCACTGATTGAAAAATTAGTTAACGTAGGAGATTTTACAGATCTAGGTATTGATGTAGTATTAACGGATAGCAATGGCAATCAAACTAGTGTTGATGGCGGTAGTGGAAATGTAATAGTTTGTGATGGACAAGAGGTGACGCTAACAGTTACGAATGCTGCATCAATGATTACCACTGTAGAGTGGTTTGATTCACTTGGGCAACTTATTTCAGATAATGTTTCTTTGATTGTGAACCCTGATGGTTCTACTACATACACAGTTAATGTGGTAGACGAAAATGGATGTAATGGAACTTCTCAAATAACAATACAACCTTCTACTGTTGATATAAGTATTCAGGAAATTGATAACCCAGGTTCTGGTTCCGGAATAACAGATATTGATGGAGATGGAACCCTAGATTTATGTGCAGGAGAGACCAGCTCCTTGAATGTAACTAATCTGAATTCTTCCGATCAATTAACATATCAATGGATTGCTACGCCTGGCGTAATCACAGCTGGTGCGAATTCTGCTAATCCAACGATTTTCGGTTTAGCTGAAGGAATCTATACGCTGGTTCTAAATACTACGAATCAATTTGGATGTAATAGCCAAAATGAAGTTTTAATCAGTGTACACGATATTACTGATCTTGAAATCCAAACTACTATTACAGATTTGGGTGACAACACAACAACTACTATAAATGGTGAAGACGAAATTATAAATTGCGAGGGGGATAATTCTACCATTATCCTTTCCGAAACAGCTACTTCAAATAATGGAAACGTTACCATTACTTGGACAGATCAAAATGGCAATGTTATCGGAACGGGGCCTACTGTAGATATTTCTCCATTTGGAGATGTAACTTATACGGTTACTGTGACCGATCAGTTTGGTTGCTCTAGATCAGAAGAAGTAAGGATATTGGGTAATCCGGTTGATATAACTATAACTGAATCTACTACTGGAGGGGGCAACGGTGGAGAGTTGACAGATACCGACGGTGACGGTGATCTAGACCTTTGTATTGGATTGTCAGGTTCTATAGACGTAGGTAACAATAACGCTGCAGATGTACTCACGTATCAATGGACGGGAAGCATTATTACTGGAGGTGCAGATACTGCTAGCCCAAGTATTTCTGCTTCGACTCCAGGTGAGCATCTTTTGACTTTGATAACGACTAATCAGTTCGGCTGCACAAGAATGGATGTGGTGGATGTAGATATTTTTGATCCAAATGCAAGTTTAGATTTTACTACAGAGCAAGATTGTGCTGGGACCAACATAGACTTTGCGTCAGGCAATACAAATTTTGAATTCTATATTTGGGATTTTGGAGATGGACCAGGATCTACAATTTCTGGAGTGCAGTCGCCTAGCTATACTTTTAGCGAGCCAGGTGTTTATGAGGTGACTCAAACACCATTGCCAGGCTTGCCTTGTGATTTGCCTACATTAACTACAACGGTAGAGGTTGCAGCAACCTTAGTAGATATCGATTTTGAAATTGAATATATCGATTGTACGCCTGAGTCAGTAACTATTAGATTTACAGATGTTACTGTTACACAAGTGGGTTCTATTATAGGTAGAGAATGGATTTTTGGTGATGGTCAAACTTCGACGGCGATCAATCCAGTTATTACAGTTACACAAGAAGGTAATTTTACTGCCATCTTGAATGTACTAAATAGTGCTAATTGTGATGGTGCCGCTACAGAAACTTTTAATATTGATTTTATTGATGTATCGGGTCTGGAAGAAGAAATTATTGCTTGTCCACTAGAGGGGCCAGTTTCCTTAAATAGTTCTCCTGACAATAGCTTGACTTATTTTTGGTTTCCCGACACGGCATTAGATGATCCTACTTCGCCAAATCCAACTGCCAATCCTACTGGAACTACTACCTATACGGTTAGGATCACGGATAATAACGGAATAGATGTTTGTGAAATAGAAAGAATGGTTACTGTAATAGTGCCAGATGAAATAGGCTTAGATGTAGATGCTGAGGGAAGCACCTCTGGAGAGATAGTATTAGATGATAATTCCAATAGCAACACGATAGTTTCTTGCGAAGAAGAAACGATTACGCTTACCACCAGCACTACTACAGGGACAATAAATGATTTTGATGTAGTATGGACAGATTCTAATGGAAATGTAATTAGCACTACCGGAAGCATTTCTGTTATGCCAGGTGCAACAGAGACTTACACTATTTTAGTTACAGATGATTTTGGATGCACAGAGAGTAGTATGGTTACTGTTGAAGGTGGGCCAGTAGATATTAGTATCGATGAAACATTTATTACTGGCGGTGACGGAAATGGAATTGGTGGAATTTTGAATGATGAAGGATTTTTAGAGTTGTGTACTGGAGAGTCATTTGACATAGCAGTTAATAATTTAGATCCAGTAGATGATTTGACCTACTCTTGGACTGGCGACAATCAAATCATTGTAGCTGGCATTAATACCAACACTCCAACAATTAATTCAAATACAGCGGGATCTTTTGTCCTGTTCTTAGAAACAGAAAACCAGTTTGGATGTACTCAAAATGATACAATTGATATAAATGTGATCGACTCTAATGCAGATCTATCTTTTGAGGAAATTAAAGATTGTAATGGCGTCACTGTGTTGTTTACCAATACGAGTACCGGTATCAATGATGACTATATCTGGACCTTTGGTGATCCAGGCAATCCAAATGCAAGTTCTTCGGATGTTGATCCTGGCTATACCTATCCTGGCGTTGGAAGTTATGTGGTGACTTTAGGTCTAAATACACAAGTGACTTGTGTAGATGACTTTGTTCAAGAGGTGGATATAGTTAGCCCGATCTTGGCTTCCGATTTTTCATTTGATTATATTGATTGTTCAGAAAATGGAGTAACTATTCAGTTCACTGACTTGTCTATCAATCCTCAGGACAATACCAACGGATACCTTTGGGACTTTGGAAATGGAATGACATCCACAGAGCCAAATCCAATTTTGACTTTTGATGAAGATGAAGAACTGAACGTATCTCTAACCATTTTTACGGAGATAGATTGCGAATCTATTTCGCAAGTACAAAATATAGTGATTAGTATTATCGATGACATACAAGCTCCAGCGTCTATACTGGCATGTGAGAATGATGGTCCACAGCTCATCGATCTAAATGCGAATCCTAATTATGTATACCAGTGGTCACCAGCCACAGGATTAGATGACCCTACTTCACCTAGTCCGATTGCAGACCCTGGCGTATCTACAACCTACACCGTTACTATTACGGACATCTTTGGAAGTCAACCCTGTAGTACAGTTAGGACGATCGAGGTATTTGTTCCAGAAAGTATCGAGCTAACTGTACCAGATGATTTTGAAACGGACTGCGGAGATGAAGCTACTTTGACTGTAGATTCGCCAAATGCAGATCTAGAATATGAGTGGACATTAGATGGTGATGTGTTGGGCAATGAATCCACCTTAGAGTTGGACGGTCTTTCTGGACCAGGTGTCTATGTAGTGACGGCTACCGATGAAAATGGCTGTGAACAGACCGCTTCAGTTACCGTCACAGGTACTCAACTTGATGTAGACGTTGACAATATTCAATTTTTGTGCGAAGATGAAAATGGAGAGCTAAACGTAATTATTAGCAATGATCCAAATGACATCTTGGAGATAAATTGGATAGGGCCAAATATAATATCCGGAGGAAATACGGCTACGCCAACCATCAGTACAGAAGATGCGATAGAAACTGTCTACACAGTAGAAATTGTTAATCAATTTGGCTGCGGAACTTCTGAGGAGGTAACTGTTATTGTATTGGACAGTGATCCAGTAGGTGACTTCATCAATTTTGGACAATGCGAAGGGCTCACGATTAGTTTCTTTAATGGTAGTCCGAATGCACCATTTTATATTTGGGACTTTGGAGATGGTTCTCCAACCGTTAACGAACCCAATCCAATGCATACTTATAGTGCACCTGGAAATTATAATGTTACACTGTCGCTTCCGAATGAAGCAGAATGTGCAGACGGGGATATTGCTAGTTTTACTTTCCCGGTTACTGTAGAAGAAGACATTAATTTCTTGGCAGATTTTGATGTCACTTTTGATCAGTGTGATAATGCAGGGACGATTACGTTTACAGATATGTCTAGCTCTAGCAACCAAGGAACAATTGTTGATTGGGATTGGGAATTTAGCACTGGAGATACTTCTGACGAACAGAATCCAACTATCATGGTAGGAGATAATAAAGTGATTGCAGTAACCTTGACGGTGACTACAGATGCCAATTGTACTACTAGTATCATGAGAGAAGTACCTATTACTTTGATTGACACTCAAGTTCAAATTGAAGATCAGCTATCTTGTATAGATTTGGTAGCGGAGCTAAACCCAAATCCAAATGAAGATTTCACTTACACTTGGGAGCCAGCAATTGGATTGAGTGATCCTAATTCGCCAAACCCAACAGTAACAGCTACTTCAACCACTGTTTATTCAGTTACGATTACCAATGAAGAACAGGGCTGTACTTCTGTCCAAACTATGACTTTTACAGTGCCTGAAGAAATAGACCTTGCAGTGACGGATGACATTAATGGATGTGAACAAGTCTTGGTGAATATTGAAGCCTCATCCGATGTGGCAAGTACTATGTACGAGTGGACACTCAATGGAGAGGTGGTTTCTACAGATCCTAATTTTGAAGCAGAGTCAGGGAGGCCAAATGTGTATACTGTAGTCGCTACGGATGAATTTGGTTGCCAAGAAACAGAGACAGTTACCGTAGCCAACTTTGAAGTTCTTGCTGCCTTAGGTGCAAATGAACAGGTGCTTTGTTTAGGTAATTCGACTGTTTTGGAGGTGCAACTTCCGCAAAGTGGTAGTGACATATTTGATTATGAGTGGGACAATGCTGATCTCGATTTATCTGACCCTTCTGCTCCAGTAGCTAATCCTTCGGAGACTACATTGTATCAAGTGACTATTTCCAATCAGTTTGGATGTTCTGTTACGGAGACAGTATTTGTGGATGTGGTAGATATTGATGATGGGATTGGAAATGCGCTAGCTGATCCAGATACTATTTTCCTCGGCAACAGTACACAGCTTGCAGTGAATGATATAGACGGTTTGAACTACGATTGGACATCTGGAGGTACGCTTGATAACGATAATATCTCTGATCCATTGGCGACACCGACAGAAGATACGGAATATACTGTGACCATCACAGACGATAACGGATGTGTTACTACGCGTACTGTTCCGGTAGTTGTGCTCAATAGAGCTTGCGACGAGCCATTCATCTTCTTCCCGAATGCCTTCTCACCGAATGGCGATGGAGAGAATGATGTGCTCCGTGCTAGAGCCAAAGATTCATTTGTGGATGAGGTGTACTGGATTGTATATAACCGTTGGGGCGAAAGAGTTTTTGAAGCCAACAGCCTAAATGAAGTATGGGATGGAACATACAATGGAGAATTAGTTTCACCAGACGCGTATGGATACTACCTTAGAATAAATTGTACAGATGGAGATACGTTTGAGAAACGAGGAAATGTAACCGTCTTAAGATGATTTTCATATAACCTAATGATAATAAGCGAAGCGCTCCAAGAAATTGGGGCGCTTTTTTTTGTGTAGAGAATGTTTATTTGGGCGTATCCTCCACCTTCGCGAAAAGCTGCGGCGGAGAGACCAGGCTCTTTCGGGGTGCGCTCCGCTCCCGTCCTGATATCCGCTCCGCTACTATCACGACTGACTCCTATCGGAGCCACCCTGTCGATCCTTTACGCGTAAAAAAGACTACCTTCGCCTCAAAGATTTTCACAAGCAACAAATATTAATGCCACCACATCGACATTTCATTATCCATAAACCCTATGGCTATCTCTCCCAGTTTGTGAACAATCAACGTAGAAGAAGAAACAAAAAACTACTAGGAGAACTTGGAGATTTTCCGGAGGGCACGATGTCTATTGGCCGCTTAGATGAAAACTCAGAAGGCCTACTTCTACTCACTACAGATGGCAAAGTCAGCGAAGCAGTAAGAAGCAAAAAGGTAGAAAAAGAATATTACGCACAAGTCGATGGAGAGATTACTACAGAGGCAATAGCACTACTACAAACAGGCTTAGAAATTGGAATCCATGGTAAAAAATATCAGACTTTGCCATGCACATCAAAAGCATTGACTCCCGCTCCAAAGTTCGAAGTTTGTACTAGACCAGTCCGAGACGATAGACACGGTCCTACCAGTTGGGTGTCAATAACGCTAACCGAAGGAAAATATCGACAAGTAAGAAAAATGACTGCTGCGGTTGGCTTTCCTACCTTACGATTATTTAGAGTGCGCATTGCGCATATTCATCTTAGTACAATGCGGGCGGGCGAGGTAATTGAAGTAGCAGACTTCGGAATATAGTAAGCTTAAAGTTTTATTACCAATTTGTTAAAAAGTAAAATCTTTTGTTCGATTGCTATTTTTTATTTCTACTTTTAACTAGAACAAAAACAAACCATATGAAAAAGTTTACATTAATTAGTTTTATAGTTTGCCTTTCCTTCAATTTTCTAAATGCTCAGTTCTATATTTTTTCAGTAGAAAATGATACTTATGTACCCTTAGAAAAAAGTATTTCTATAACCAATAATGAAATATGGAATGAGCTTAACTTTTCTATTCCGATAGGATTTGATTTTCCATTTTATGACAAGCTAATAGATAGTTTGCATGCAAATGAAGGTAGTTCTTTTTTAATTGACAATCTAGATCTTGATCAAGATACAATTGTGTTTTCAGCAGTCATACCTATTTTGGGAGAGTTCATCGATTTAGGTTTTTTAGAGGGGGAGTCACTTTCTGAAATTTCTTATTTAGTAGAAGGAGAAAGTGGGAATCGAATATGTAAAATTGAGTGGCGAAACGTTGGATTTGCAAGTGAAATTATTAATGGTACTGGAGCTTCTTCTATTAATATTCAGATCTGGTTACATGAATCAGACGGTAGGATTGAGTTTCGTTATGGAGAAAGCCAATTTGATAATCCTTTCGATATTAATAACGCTTCTATACTAATAGGAATAGTAGGCAACTTCAATGATATTACAGAAACCTTTGATGAGTTTATTCTGTTGGATGGGGATCCTGCTAAGCCCTCTGTATTTTATCTAGATGAGTATCAGTATGATAATTACAGCGAGTTTAGTTTAGACTCATTTCCGCCAGCGGGCACTGTTTATACCTTTAGAAGAAGCGTAGTCTCTACAGAAGATATCCGCCAACTGTCGAGCGAGTTTGAGATTCAGCCAAATCCGGCTTTGGATTTCATTAGCCTCAAAACTAAAAATGATATTAATAGTATTCAGTCCGTATCAATTTATAACAGTACTGGAGCTCTTGTAAAGATTGTCGAATCAGACTATGACTTAATCAAAGTTTCGGATTTGAATCCAGGTATGTATCACTTAAGTATTTTGACTGATCAAGGATTTGCTACAAAGCGGTTTGTGAAGATGTAGTGAGATTGTCAATAGTACTATGTGAATATTAAAGTCAATCTAAGATGGCCAATATGAAAAAAATTGCACTTTTCAATTTTGTATTTTTCTTTGTGTTCAATATTTCAAATGCGCAGATCTATGATTTTTCAGTACGTAACGAAACTTATACGCCTTTAGAAAAAAGTACTTCTGTAACCAATAATGAAGTCTGGAAAAATCTTGAGTATTCCATTCCGATTGGATTTGATTTTCCATTTTATGATAAGCTTATTGATAGTTTGCATACACAAGGAGGGGTTACTCTTATGGTTGATAATATAGATGGGCATCCATCTACCAGAGTGTTTTCTGCGTTCATACCTATTTTAAAAAAGATTGTTGATTTAGGATTTCTTGAGGGGGAGTCACTTTCTGATATATCCTATTTACTTGAAGGAGTAGAAGGAAGTCGCATATTTAAAATCGAATGGCGAAACGTCGGAATTGATAGTGAGATTTTTAATGGTACTGGAGCTTCCTTTTTTAATATTCAGATCTGGTTACACGAATCGGACGGAAGTATTGAATTTCGTTATGGAGATAGTCGTTTTGATAATCCTGTAGATTCAAATCCTTCGTCTGTTACTATAGGGCTTATAGGTAACTTCAATTCAGGACTAGAAACCTTTGACGAATTTATGTTACTGCATGGTGATCCTACAAACCCTTTTTTGTATTATTTAGGTTACTATCCAAATTATTATGAATTAAGTTTAGATTTTTATCCTCCGGATGGTACTGTTTATACTTTTAATAGATCCTCCGTATCCACTGAGGATATCCGTCAACTATCAAGCGATTTTGAAATTCAACCAAATCCGGCTTTGGATTTCATTAGCCTCAAAACTAAAAATGATATTAATAGTATTCAGTCCGTATCAATTTATAACAGTACTGGAGCTCTTGTAAAGATTGTCGAATCAGACTATGACTTAATCAAAGTTTCACATTTGAATCCAGGTATGTATCACTTAAGTATTTTGACTGATCAAGGACTTGCTACAAAACGGTTTGTGAAGATGTAGCGTCTGACATTTTATTATTATATTTAAAGAAAAAAAGAATGGTGCTATGTCCACATATAGCCAGAATAAAAAACAATATGAAATATAAGCTTTAAGTACTAGGAGTCTACAAATCAAAAACCATTTAAAACGATAAGATGAAAATTAAACAACTATTTTTTGCCGTCCTTTTTTTACCTTCTATATTGCTTACTGCTCAATCATACCAGCTAGCTGTAGATAGTGTAGCTTATGCGCCGCTTGTAAAAAGTACCTCACTTACTAATGGAGAAATATGGGATGATGAAGTTTATACTATTCCTATGGACTTTGAATTTGAATTTTTTGGAACTAGCTTCGATTTTTTATCTGTAGATGCAAACGGTTTGCTAGCCAATGATGATATCAACGGTAGTTATGATACCGTTTCTGGTATTCTCGCTTTTTTTGTTGATCTAGCAGACCTTGGCTTGGGTAGTGGAGAATCTCTTTCTAATATTTCTTATCTGATCCAAGGAACAGTAGGAGAGCGTGTACTAACAATTCAGTGGGCTAATGTTGGATTTTATGAGGATATATCATACGATGGTGGGCAGAGCGCTGTCAACTTTCAAGTAAGAATTTATGAACAAGATGATACTATAGAGCTTCATTTTGGAGACATGAATGTTGATAACAATATGGTGTTTTCTTACTACGGAGGTGGCCCCTTGATCGGTTTGTTAGATAATTTAGATTCGGACACTGATTTATATGATGAACTGATCTTATTAGAGGGAGATCCTAGTAGTCCTAATGTTGTTTTATGGGAAGGAGGATTGGATTTTCAATACAGCCAACTGCTTATGGGTGCTCCTCCTACAAATACCTTATACCGATTTACATTGTTTGACGTTGCTACACAGGAGATTCAAGCATTGTCTAAAAACTATGTTGTCTACCCCAATCCTTCATCTGCTATGATAAATATTATGTCAGAGGATGGCGCAGATGAAATCTCTTCTGTTGCTATATATAATAATGATGGTAGGCTTGTAAAAGATGTGGTATCGGATTTTAACAACATCAACGTGCTTGACCTAAGCACTGGAGTGTATCATCTGCATATCCAAAGCGATGCTGGTCTAGCCATTAAGCGTTTTGTGAAGATTGACTAAATGGTGATATGAACTTATTTCACTATGCATTCAAGGTAAAAGATATTGAATCTACGCGTAGATTTTATGTGGATCTGCTCGGATGTGAGGAAGGCCGCTCTACAGATACTTGGATAGACTTCAGTTTTTTTGGCCACCAATTGTCTGCACACATCAGCCAAGACATTCCTCCAAAGGACTACTGCGGAAAAGTAGACGGGGTGGCAGTGCCATCCCTCATTTTGGATGCCTACTAACTAAAGAGCAGTTTGAGGCAATTCAAAAGAAATTAGAAGCGGCAAATTTTGAATTCGTTATCAAGCCGCAAATAAGATATGAGGGTCAATCAGGTGAGCAGCTCACGATGTTTATCCTAGACTACAGTGGAAATCCAATTGAGTTTAAATCGTACAGCAATGCAGATGGGGTGTTTGAGAAGTAAATAAATTCTCTCCTTAAGTAACATTGACCTTCAAAAGGATTGCGCCCTCAATTCATAATTCATCACTCATAATTCATCATTCCCAATACTACTGCTTCACAACCCTTTCCAAGAAGTTAATACCCGAAGATTTGATTCTGACAAAATAAGTGCCCGCAGGATATGCATACAATGAAAATGTACCAACAAAAGTGTTGTCATATTTTCCAATCTCTCTTTGCTGTACGCGCTTACCTGAAAGGTCATATATTTCAATGTCGATAAAATTTTCCTTGATAGGGAGATTTTCAATGTTGATTTTGAAAACGCCGTCTGTTGGATTAGGGAGAATATCAACTTCTACTGCATTGCCCTCTACGAAGTAAGTAGAAGTACTAAGTCCAACGGTAACGGTCTCTTCATAAATACAAACGTTGTTGATATCTGTAACAACAATATCATAATCTCCAGCAGGTAGATCAGTGAAAAGATTACCATCTTGAGAAGAGGCGCCGCCATCAATACTGAATGAATATGGCGCCACTCCATTTGAAGGTGTTATTAAGATCGTACCGTCATCTGCACTGCTAGAGGATACAGGAGTGATGTCTATCTCAGCAGTGATCATACACTCTCCTAAAGATCCGCAAAAATTGATTTCTACTTCAGAACCAAATTGGCCATCATTAAAAGCCAGTACATTTCCAAGGGCGTCAAAGATGACTAGAGAGCCATTTCCATTATCACAGCAAATACCGTCACCAAAAGAATCGACAAGTCTGATCGTATAGCAATCGTCTAAATCTAGACATAGTCTATCTTCGATAATAACATTTGGTTCTGTAAGAATGGGGCTTTCCAATATAAGTTCACCCGTAGTTTGGGAAGTGATAGAATAAAAAGTTTGTAGTGGAAATTGATCCGTAATAAGATTTATGGTTATAAAATTTTCAGGATCAAAAACTTCAGTAGTTATGGTGGCTTCATTGTTTGCTGTATTGAAGTCATTGGCCTCCCCGTTGATTTCATGAATATTAACGGTTAACTCATTTTCTCCAATGGTGACATCTTGATCATACGAATAATCGATAATGCTGGTTTGGTTAAAGCCAATGGTATCCATCACAAGTATGTTTGCTTGCGGGACTCCATTCAGCACGACTCCGATTACTGCAGATCTAATAGAGTCACCTCCTAGATTGGTGAGTTCTAACTGGCCAGAGATGGCTTCTTCGCAACTAACCGAATTGTCAAAGCCAGCTATGCTTGCTTCTCTATTGGCAAGTTTTGAAACTACAAATGTCAATGAATCATTGATTGGATTGATATCGTTCTCATTGCTTACTAGGGCACTTAATTCATAGGTTCTTATTTCCGAAAGATCTATCGTATTATTGAATGTATGTTGGATGGTTTCTCCAGGTTCTATTATGTCGAAAATGTCTAACTCATCTATTAGAGTCTCTTCCTGAAAAAGAGTCAATGTATAATTTACTATTGGAGTTAAACCAGCATTTGCAACTTCAACGGTGACCATTTCTTCAGTCGCTGTTGCAGCAGAGTTCTGAACAGGAGAGATAAAACTGGTAAGTGCTAGATCAAAACTATCTCTTTCGAATCTAAGGCCCGTTATATTCGTCTGTGTAACGTTTTGGCCTGCATATTCAGTAGTGAACCAAAAATCACTAAATAAACTTTTGGAGACAGACATTTGAGAATAGTCTCCAAATCTACCGCCGGAGATAATAGTGCTCAATCCTTCACGGATGATCAGCTCGTCATAAGTCATCATGCCTAATGGGTCACCATCGTTTCTTCCAGTAGCTCTAATCCCTGCAAAAGATTCTAAACTAGAGACGTTATACCCAAGACAGATGTTGCCATTGTCGTCGATAGCAATAGAGCTCATAAATCTATCTAGTCCATCGTCAAGCCCAAAGGTGCCTTCTTGATATAAGCTCCAATCTGTGTCTGCTGTTCTTCTCAACTCCACCCATCTTATAGCTGCTCTATTTTGACCATTGGTAGCGTCTGTTACGAATGACAATACAATAGACTCATGTGTTCCAAAATTTCTTTGGTGAGGGATGTTCATGATGACTTCGGGTATACCGTCTAGTCCTCCTCCTCCCATCTGAGGGATGCATTGAAAACCGGGGCCCGACTGTGAGCAAGGGAATGCATCAAATGGCGATACAATAATAGAGGTCTGATCTACCGTGGTATTTGCACTATCGTCGTAGTCAATGTTGAAATGATATAACTCAATTTGATCTTGATCTGGTCCATTAGACCAAGAGCTGTCATTTAGACGTAGCATTATTGGACTGCTATTAAAGGCTGGGTTAGTACCATTGAGGTCCGCAGGCGTGGATACGTAAAATCCTTGCTCAGTACCAAAGGCGCCAACTAAGGTGACACGCTGAAAATCAACTTGTCGCTCCCCAGCGACTAAGGCTGCCTTATCTAGGAAATAATGAGTTAGTGTGCCACCACCTTCTTCATTGGTAGAAAGTGACAAGTGATCTTTTGTGATAGCATACTTAGGGTAATCTGGGAAGTTTGGTGTCGTAAATATGTAAACATAATATTCACCCAGAGGATCATTGGTGGCGCTTACGCCGATCAAGATATTTGCGGGGTTAGTAAATTCTGTAAGGAACCATCTGTCTTCTATCTCGTCATACAGTATAATAGGGTCTCCTAAGGACTGTTGGCCAAGCTGTGACCAAAGTGTGCTCATCGAGAATATCATCTCTGTAGAACCATCCAAGTTGTAAACGCCAACAGTTGTCGAATTTACTGCTTGCACATAATATTGACCATCTACATCGCCTGTTGGATCATTGGGGGAGCCAGTACCTACACCATTAAAGTTGGCTAAGACTTCCAATTCACTTGTCAACATTCTTGAGAGGTCTTTTTGCAAAACAGGGTCTACGCCTTGATGCTCTTTGTCCAAATGGACCGCTTTACTTTTGTTCCGTCTGTTTTTAAAGTTGTCCGGCACCTGCTTATCTCTTTTGGCTCTGGCTCTTTCCTCTTTAGTCGTGCTAGGTCTCAAGGTGGAGGTTCGTACTGACTTGGTTTTGCCGAGTAATTTTGCTTGCGACTTAGAAACGGTTACATGGTTTATGTTTTTTTGATAACTTACTTGACCGTCAACGAATTGCACAAATAAAAATAATAATAGGATGGAAGTGTAGTATTTTTTCATGGTTTAGATTTTGATTTAGACCACAGTCGTTTTTGTTCGCATCTAAATTAGTAAATTTTGAAAGACTATGATTAATATTTTACTTTTATTGTTTGCTTGGTAGCATCTAGCGCCTAGCATCTAGTACCTAGCATCTAGCACACTACCTAGTACCTAGTCAAGATATTAAGGTTCATTAAGTCCCAAGTAAAAAGGTTGTGCTCAAAAATATTCGGGAGCTGCACTAAATATCTATAACTGTTGAAAAATTCATAATCCATAACTCATAATTCAAAAAAAACGGCTGAGGGATCGAAAGGACTGCCACTTTTTTGTGGCAGGTGCGCAGCACGGAAACGAATGTGGACTCCGATAGAGCCCGACTGCTGAGCGACGACCATGCAGCGCAGGCCTCTGTGTGTAAGCTGATGGGAGGAGTCTCAGGAGGCAGCCCCAAAAAATCCTTACATATAGCCTTTTAAAAGGGAATAAAAACTCAAACTCGGTAGCCTAATACTGCGTATAATAGCCTAAACTGTCGTAAATTTGCGACTCAAAAAAGAATAAGATATGTATCGTACGCACAATTGTGGAGCACTCAGAATGGAGCATGTAGGACAGGAAGTTACCCTCAGTGGATGGGTGCAGACTGTGAGGGATAAGGGGTTCATGATGTGGATAGATCTGCGTGATCGTTATGGCGTGACGCAATTGCTGTTCAACGAAGAGGTGAGTAGTGCCGAGCTGCTGACGGCGGCTCGATCTGTCGGGCGAGAATATGTGATCAAGGTCTCTGGTAAGGTGATCGAGCGTACGAGCAAAAATGATAAAATACCGACGGGAGATATCGAGGTGCAAGTGAGTGCTTTTGAGATTCTCAACGCTTCAGAGGTGCCGCCATTCACTATCGAGGATGAATCAGATGGAGGCGATGACCTGCGTATGAAATATCGGTATCTAGATATCCGTAGAAATCCGGTCAAGGAAAAATTGATCTTTAGATCCAACTTGGCATTGGAGACGCGCAAGCATCTGATCGGGCAAGACTTTGTCGAAGTGGAGACGCCGTTCTTGATCAAGTCGACACCGGAAGGGGCGCGTGATTTTGTTGTGCCGAGTCGGATGAATCCTGGCCAGTTTTATGCATTGCCACAGAGTCCGCAAACCTTCAAGCAAATCTTGATGGTAGGCGGGATGGATAAGTACTTTCAGATCGTGAAGTGTTTTAGAGATGAAGATCTGCGTGCGGATCGTCAGCCGGAGTTTACGCAGATTGACTGCGAGATGGCTTTCGTGACGCAAGAAGATATACTCAATACGTTTGAGAGTCTGACGCAACACCTGTTCAAATCTATGCTCGGTCTAGACATGGAAAAGTTTCCACGTATGGATTATGACGAGGCTATGAGTCGCTATGGTTCTGACAAACCTGACATCAGATTTGGGATGGAGTTTGTGGAATTGACCGAGGAGACCAACGATAAAGGTTTTGTTGTTTTTGACAATGCAGAGATGGTAGTAGGTATCTGCGCCACTGGACAAGCGGCAGAATACTCTAATAAAGATATCAAGAAATTGACGGAATGGATGCAACGTCCACAGATCGGTGCGCAAGGCATGATCTACGTCAAGTACAATGCAGATGGAACGGTTAAGTCCTCTGTGGATAAATTTTTCGATGAAGCGGCACTCAAGACTTGGCTTGCTAAGTTTGATGCTAAGCCTGGTGATATGCTTCTTATCCTTGCTGGTGAAACGGACAAGACGCGTAAGCAACTCAATGAGCTGCGCCTAGAGATGGGTGAGCGCATGGGGCTGCGAGACAATAGCATTTTTAAGCCACTTTGGGTTGTTGATTTTCCGCTGCTTGAGTGGGACGAAGAGTCGAATCGTTTCCACGCGATGCACCATCCATTCACTTCTCCGAAGAAGGCCGATGTCGAGCGTATGCTCAATGGCGACCATGAGACGATGAAGGCGCTGCGTGCGGATGCATACGATCTAGTGATCAATGGTGTCGAGATCGGTGGGGGTTCTATTCGTATCCACGATCGCGCATTGCAAGAGAAGAATTTTAAATTACTCGGATTTACAGACGAGGAAGCAGAAGAACAATTTGGATTTTTGATGGGTGC
>CALIEI010000050.1 GCA_938022165.1 uncultured Saprospiraceae bacterium
ATGCTCAGTACAATCTACAACGGATGAGACTTGTGATTACCTAGATAATGGACAGATAATCGTAACTGCTACTGGTTGCTCTGGATTGTACACTTATGATAATGGATTTACTACAAATACTGATGGTATATTCAATGACTTAGCAGCGGGTACATATAACATCACTGTTATTGATGACTTCGGTTGTACTTCTGAATGCAGCGGTATAGTTATTGGTGAACCTGCTACACTTACTTGCACAATAGATAGTGTAGTTCCAGAAACATGTTTAACTGGAAATGACGGAAGCATAACGGTTGTTGCAAGTGGAGGAACAGCACCATACCAATATACACTAAATGAAAACACCAACTCTACTGGTATATTTAACAACCTTGATATGGGAACTTATACCGTAAATATCAGAGATGCTAACAACTGTGAAACTGTATGTGCAGATGTCATTATTGAAAATGACTTAACACAAATAGTAGTTACAGATCTAGTAGAATCATTCTGTGATGGTGATTCTATTATGATAGCTAATAGTGTATACTATGATTCAGGTATTTATGCAGATACAGTAGCTAATTACCTTGGTTGCGACTCAATTATCAATCTTGACTTAACTGTACACCCAGTGTTTGATATTGACTCTACTGTTGTACTCTGTGAAGGAGAAAATATAATTATTGGAACAAGTACTTACAATCAAACAGGTCAATACACTGATGAACTTACTACAATAAATGGTTGTGATTCAATAATCAACCTTGACTTAACTGTACATCCATTATTATTCGATACGCTTAATATCACATTATGTGAAGAAGAGACTATCGACTTTAATGGAACAACATATACTAATGCAGGTACCTATGACTACACTACAGCTTCATCGCTAAACTGTGATAGTACCATTACACTTGAATTAAGTTATATAGCAACTGAACGAACATCAGAGACAATCGAAATCTGTGAGGGGGATAGTGTGTTAATAGCTGGCGAATACTACCATGTGCCGAGTAGTGTCAGCGATACACTTCCTGCCTCAACAGGTTGCGATTCTATCCACATCACAACATTGATTGTGAACCCAGTTCATTCTGATACGATCACTACATACATCTGTGATGGTGATAGCTTATTGATAAACAATCAATACGAAACTACTACTGGATTCTATCCAGAGTTATTTGTTAACCAATTTGGTTGTGATAGTTTAGTGACTACTGAATTATTAATTAATCCAATTTACACAGTACCTCTTGAGGATAGTATCTGTGATGGTGACAGTATTTTGATTGGTAATGTATATGCTCAGACTGCAGGTATCTATCCAGACACGCTACAGACAGTAGCTGGTTGTGATAGTATCCTATTAGTAGACTTAACGATACTACCTGTGTACGATATCACATTATATGATACCATTTGTTCAAATCAAACTATTGACTTTGGTGGAGAGACGTATAACACTACTGGTATTTATCAATTTGATACACTGTCAAGCCTTGGATGTGATAGTACTCTATTCTTAGATCTTACCGTATTATTAAGTCCAGTAACCGAATTGTTTGAAGACATCTGTGCTGGAGAAACATTCTTTGTGGCAGGTCAATTACAGTACGAATCTGGAGAATATACTGATATCTATACTGCAGAGAATGGTTGTGACAGTACCGTGATAACACAATTAACTGTACACCCAATAGAATCTACTCAAATAGACGTTGAAATTTGCGAAGGTCAAAGTGTACAAGTAGGTGATGATGAGGTATTTGAAAGCGGAATATACACTGATACTTTAGCTACCATACATGGTTGTGATTCTATCTTATACTACAATGTAGCCATTGTTGAATACTTCTATAGCGAAAGAGATGTTGTGATCTGTGAAGGTGCATCCTACTTCGTAGGTGGAGCAGAACAGTTTGAAGCTGGTATCTACTATGATACACTTGCTACTGCTTCTGGCTGCGATAGTATTATCTTGACTAAGCTTGAATTGGATGATAAGTTAGTTACAGTAGTGAATGAGACGATTTGCTTTGGTGACAGTTTATTCCTCGGTGGAGCTTATCAGACTATGTCTAATATCTACGTTGATTCTTTAATAGCAACTGGAGGATGTGATAGTATTATATTCTCAGTTCTTGACGTACTCTCTCCAAATGTAACTGATCAGGCTATTACGCTTTGTCATGGAGACACATTAACTGTAGGCTCAAACATGTATACTTCAAGTGGAATCTTTACAGATACTCTAGTAGCATTCAATGGTTGTGATAGTATAATAAACACTGACTTATTTATCAGAGACGAAATCATTACCAACTTAGCATTTGATGTTTGCTTTGGTGACTCGATTACAGTTAACGGCGAAATTTATACAAGCTTCGGAACTTACTCAGATACACTGACAGCCACGAATGGTTGCGATAGTCTATTGCTGATAGATATCGAGAATCTATCTGATGCAGAGACAGTATTTACAGATACTATTTGCCAAGGAGATATGGTCATCTTCGGTGGAGTAGAATATACGGAGGCAGGAAGCTATACAGATGCATTTGCTACAACTGGAGGATGTGATAGTATCTCTACATTGAACTTAACAGTTATCGGAACTGATACTTCTTACACTGCTTTGACTATCTGCCAAGGAAGTACATTAGTGTACAACGACTTCACGATTACTAATCCTGGAGACTATACATTTATCTTAGCGTCTGCGATAGGTTGCGATAGTGTTGAGATACTGACTGTAGAAACAATAGATATATTACGTGATACAGTTGACGTCAATCTATGTGAAGGAGATACCATCTTTATAGAAGGATTGCCTTATACTACAGCAGGATTGGTACTAGAATCACTAGAGAGTGTCAATACAGAATGTGATAGTTTGGTATATCATAATATTAGCTTAGTTCCTGATTATTCATTTGAGAATACGATCACTATTTGTGAAGGGGATAGCGCCTTGATAGAAGGAGTGTACTATACCGAAGCTGGTACTTACACAAGTGAGTACAATACAGAGTTTGGTTGCGATAGTATCATTATCACAGAATTGATACTTGAAGATGTAGTTACCTTCGTATCTGGAGATACTACTATCTGCCAAGGAGATGCTGTGATGCTGCAAGTATTAGGTGCAAACTTCGTGACTTGGTCACCAAGTGAAGGCTTGAGCTGTGCTGACTGTCCTAATCCGATAGCTTCACCAGATGTAACCACTACCTATACTGCCTTTGCAGAGACTTGCTTAGGTGAGATACAAGAATTTGATATCACTGTAACGGTTAATCCAGTTCCAGTAATCACAACTGAAATAGTAGTCAATGCGGTAATCGGTGAGACAGTAGTATTGACAGCAGATGTCAATGACTTTACCTCTACGCTAGTCTGGACCAATGAAGCTGGAGAAGTACTTTGTACTGACTGTTATTCACTTGAAGTGAACGTAACCGAAGAACTCACAAGGTACTTCGTAACGGCAACGAGTGCTGCAGGATGTGAGTCAAGTGCTCGAATTGATCTTGTTGCTCAGAATGCTTGCGTCGAAGGTGTAGTAGAAGTACCAAACTTCATTACGCCAAATAATGATGGATCAAACGATGAGTTTGAAATAAGATATGACAACATCAAGGAACTCGGTGTACTTCGTATCTATAACAGATGGGGTGAACTAGTCTTCGAAACAGATGATCCAACCTTTGATTTCTGGGATGGTACATTCAGAGGACAAGAGCTTAACCCTGGAGTATATGTCTACTACTTAGAAGTGTACTGTATAGATGACAATCAGTTCTTAAAGGTAGGAAACGTAACGATAATAAAATAGATTGATAATCTAGTGACACGACGTTAGAGTATCAACTAAACAAGTAATACATATTGTGTCGATTAATTTAGTATGATGGAACTGATATTTTAAAAGTAATTTGAAGTTCCGCTATCTGGTCTTATTCTCCATCACTTTTGGTGCAATAAGATCAGATAGTATCATACATTTTGGATTGAGTGTTTTTTGGAGGCTCCCTCCTTTAGCTACGTCTATCGACTTTAGCTTAAGGAGGTCAGGCTATCCGTTCCTTCAGCTCCCATGCACCACCCTCCTCAGCATGAGCAGAACCACTTCTATCCTTAGCCCCTGCGCGCTCCGCTTGCTTGTTTATAATTTTATGGAAGACCTTGAACATTTTTATAGCAATCAAACATTGCGCTTTTATTGATAAGTGTACATCTTGTAGGTAAACTGTTAGGAAAAAAAGTAAAAAAGTGGCCTTCTAAAAATTTTTAGCACGGTTGTTGCAACTTGAGAAGTATATCCTAATATTTTAGGAGTTCTTATCCCCCTTTCCCCCCTCGTATATATAGAAAATAACACCAAAACATATGGTGTAAACTTGTGATATAGCTTATTATATAACAATTGCTTTACACTAAATAAGAGAGAAAAGAAATGGTCTATTTAAATTAGATCGCACACAATCCCCCCGATTGAGAATTTGTAAAAAAACACACAATGAGAATTGTTTTTCTGCTTTTGGGGGCAATCCTAAGCTTTAGCGCTTACAGCCAAGATGTACATTTATCGCATATCCATGCGTCGCCAACCTTTTTGAATCCTGCCATGAATGGTATGATCCATAATGGAATGGCAAGAGTAATAGTTAATTCAAAAAGTCAATGGAACACCGTTACGAACGGTTATAAAACCGGAGTTGCTTCTGCCGACATGAAAGTCTATGGAAGGAAAGGAAACGTGGTTGGACTAGGTCTTAATGTATTGGCTGATCAGGCCGGAGATCTTGACTTTACAACAGTAAAAGCTGGTCTTGCACTTTCTGTAATGAGATCATTAGATTATCAAGATAGAAATGTAATTTCAGTGGGAGCTGAGATGAATCATTTTTCAACAAGATTTGATCCAACTAAATTGGTTGGCTTTGAAGCAGAACCTCTGCTAGCATTGGGCTTACCTAATAAGTCAAAGTACTTTAGTTATTCAGCTGGTTTTGGATGGTTTTTTAATCCTGATAAGCACAGATCTTTTTATGCAGGTGCTTCACTTTCTCACTTTAACCAACCTGATGTAACGTTTACAAAAGGATTGGCTCAAGAAGGAATAGTTCAAACCAACTTTGATGCATTCAATCTTTTCACAAAGGTAGTGCTACATGCTGGTGGTACATTTAGACTAGGGAAAAACTTCAAGGTACTTCCTAGTGCTATCTTTACAGATCAAGGTCCACATCAAGAAATACTCGGAGGAGGCTTTGTTCGCTATGCAAATAAAGCTGCTGGGCCAGATCCAATAGCTCTATACTTAGGTGCTTGGCTGAGAGGTTACTTTGAAGGTGATATAAGAGGATCTGATGCAGCAGTATTATCGCTTAGAGCTGATGTCAATAAAACTTACTTTGCCATTTCATATGACTTCAATGTATCCACATGGAAGAGAGCTAGTAGAGGCGCCGGAGGATTTGAATTATCTGTTATCCATATTTTGGATTTAGACAAGTATTCAAAGAAAATTCAGGATGTGTATTGTCCTGGTTTGTAAAATTTCAGAAGAAATAAAAAAATTAAGATAGATAGAAATTGAGTATACTACCATTACTTAATCATGGGTTCGCTATGTCGTAGCGAACCCATTTCTCATTTTTCAAGGCTGGCCATTCCTACTTAACCCATATAGACTAATCTAAAAATTGTGCTTATGGTGCGACTCACCGAAGGTGACCTGTCTACCGTCCAGGCAGGCATGCCTGATGGTAGACAGGATAAGCGCGTCAAACGGAGTGCGTAGAGGCAAGTGGTAGTAGCGGCATGGACCAAAAGCATAGCCGCGATTCTTCGCGTAGTGGGTCTGGCTGGGACATATAGCGAATGACACGGTCTCGTCCCTTGCTGTGTTTCCAATGGCTATTGGAAACGCAGAAAGGGATCGAGATGACCCCAAAATATGGCCATATTACTTATCCATTTATACTTTTGTAGGCATTTTGCCATTTAATAATGCCAAAATTGGCGTACTAAGCGTCTTTGTTAGAAAATGGGAACAAGAAATGAGACTAATCTCGTACTTTTGTGTCGAATAAAAAATAACATCAAAACATGATCAAAAAGTTAATATTTGGAGCTGCGATTGTTGCCCTAGCAGGATGCACACCAAAGGTGAGTGCTCCAGTAGTAAAGACTCCTGAAGTCATGCCTAAAAAAGAAGAGGCAAAAGAAATGATGGATAATGCCATGGATGGCATGACCAAAATCAAACCTGGAATAGACTTAGTCAATATGGACAAAAGTGTAAGCCCAAAAGTAGATTTCTACCAGTATGCCAATGGCGGATGGATGGCTAATACTGAAATTCCTGCAGATGAATCTCGATGGGGAGGTTTTAGTGAGCTTGGTGACAATAACAATAAAATGGTATTGGCGCTTGTAGACAAGGCCCTAGAAATGAAAAGTGTTGACTCCAATAGCGACGAAGGAAAAGTGGTCAACTTTTTTAATACTGCTATGAACATGGAGAAGAGAAACATGCAAGGTATCTCCGTAATCCAACCATATATAGATCGCATCAAGACGATTAAAAATACAGACCAGCTGCTTGATTACATGATAGAAAACGAACCTTACTTTGGTAGTTTCTTTGGCATATTTGTCAGTTCTAATCCTAAGAATAGTAATGAGAATGCACTCTACTTGGGAGGTGGAAATCTTGGATTGCCGGATAGAGATTACTATCTCAATGAAGATGAAGACTCTGTAGAAAAACGTAAGCAATATGTAAAGTTTACTTCTAACATGCTACAAATGATGGGTCTGGATGAAAATTTGGCGACTACTCAGGCAAAGCGGATTTTGAAATTGGAGACTAGAATGGCTACTGCCATGTTACCAAAGGAAGAAATGAGAAATCCACTGAATAGATATAATCCTATGGATATCGTCAAGCTAAAAGAAACTGCACCAAACATAAAGTGGAAAAAATACTTTGATGGTATAGGTACAGGAAGCTTTGACCAAATCATCGTATCACAGCCAAAGTACATCGCAGAGGTAAGTAAAATATTTGAAACTGAAAGTCTTGGTACACTGAAAGAGTATCTCAGATGGACTATATTAAACGATGCTGCGGGATCTATGGATCAAGCTGCTAATGATGAAAACTTCGATTTTTATGGTCGTAAACTTCGTGGGCAACAAGAACAAAAACCACTTAACGAAAGAGTACTAAGAACCACAAGTGGTGTCCTTGGGGAAGCTCTTGGAAAGTTGTATGTAAAAGAATATTTCCCACCGGAGGCAAAAGCAATTGCTGTGCAAATGGTAGAAGATTTGAGAACAGCCTACGAAGCGCGTATCAATGCTCTAGAATGGATGTCTCCGGAGACTAAGGCAAAGGCGATTACTAAGCTTAAGAGTTTTAGAGTAAAGATTGGATATCCTGATGAATGGAAAGACTATAGCTCTTTGAAAGTAGATACTTATGAGAACGGCGGTTCTTTCTATGGTAATCTTTTGAATGCTAGAAAATGGAGATTTGATAAAAATATGGAGAAGATTGGTAAGCCAGTAGATAAGGATGAGTGGTTCATGTCTCCACAAACTGTAAATGCATACTACAATCCTCCTTACAATGAAATCGTATTCCCTGCTGCCATATTGCAAGCACCATTCTTTGATTTTAAAGCTGATCCAGCGTGTAACTATGGTGGTATCGGTGGTGTGATTGGACATGAGTTTTCTCATGGATTTGATGATCAAGGCGCAAAGTACGATGCAGATGGAAATCTAAATAATTGGTGGTCTGATGAAGATCTTGCTTCTTTTGAGAAGAGAGGAAATGCGCTAGTAGAACAGTATAATGCTTATGAACCACTGCCTGGTGTATTCGTAAATGGTAAGTTTACCTTAGGTGAAAATATTGGTGATTTGGGTGGTATCAATGCTGCATTTGATGCACTACAAATATATGAAGCTAGAGAAGGTGAAACGGCAAAGATTGATGGTTTATCTCAAGATGAGCGTTTCTTTATCAACTGGGCTACTATATGGAGAACCAAGATGCGTGATGAGGCTATGAAGAATAGAATCAAAACGGATCCGCACTCACCAGGTCAATATAGAGCTACTGGTCCGATTATTAATATGGAAGCGTTCTACAAAACTTTTAATATTAAGCCAGGAGATCCTATGTACAAGGCGCCTGAGGATAGAGTTATTATCTGGTAAATTAGGTGTCTAGGTGTCTAGGTGTCTAGGTGTCTAGGTGTCTAGGTGTCTAGGTGTCTAGTAAAAAATAAAAAAGAGCAGCTCAGGTTTTGAGTTGCTCTTTTTTATTTTTTATACCTCTTTGATCAGGTCTGGGGAATTGTTTCTGACATTTCCGACTGCTGCACTTACTGGGTGAAAGTCAATTTCATCCGGTTCCAATAAGCGGATACTATCTAAGGCTTCTTGAGGTGGTAGAGTCAAGTCTAACCAGGTATCTTCTTCTCCAGGTAAAATTAGTGCTGGCATACGCTCGTGGATGTGGGCAATTTTATCTATTGGTTTTTGAGTAATCAAAGTAAAACTAAGTATTTCCTCCCCTGTTGGAGATTTCCATTTTTCCCATAATCCGGCTATGAGAAATAATTCAAAATTGGGTAGCCCAATACGATATGGAATTTTAGTGCCGTCTTGATTCCTTTGCCATTCATAAAATCCATCAAAAGGGACTACGCATCTTTGGTTGACTGCTGCTTTCTTGTAGGCGTTTTTCTCTAGGATAGTTTCCTTACGCGCATTGATCATTTTATATCCAATCTTCATGTCTTTGGCCCAAAATGGTATCAATCCCCAACGCATACAATCAAAATGATTTGATCCTGCCTTGATGACGGGCATCTTGTGTGATGGAGCGACATTAAAGTTGGGTAGTGGATTGTATCTTTCTAAGTCTTCGGAGTAGAAGTCTTTTCCAAATTTGAGTTCTAGTTGCTTTTCATTGATGGTGAGTGATCCTCGGCCGCACATTTGAATATTGTTTTTAAAGTCTAGGAATTTGGCTTTTAGTAGCTTTTGATATACAAATTAACAATTCTAAAACTACCAAAAGCATTCTTGACGAAACTAACCTAATCTAGTTGAAATATCCGTCATAAATAATATTAAAATAATTAGCGTAAGTCAATGGTTTCCTTTGTTTGGCATGGATTTGACATATATAAAATAACATTTATTTATAAGACTAAATGACCGAAAAGGAACTCATATCAACATTGGAAAGTATGAATCTGGTGACCCACCAACTGGAGAAGCACTACGAGTTCCTATTGCTTTGTAAGTCAGACGACAAAGAAGCTATGGTCAACTTATATAATACCCGCCACAAGCTAAATGGCATTCTCAAGAACCTATATGAAGCTGAAAAACAGCTAATAGAATACTCTTTTGAGTTAAATGTCGAGTAATATATAGTTTAAGTTAGCATTTGCAGTCCATCCTTTTTATATTCGCACAAAGCATTGTGAATATGAAAAAGTTAATAATTCCAATTTTAGTTGCTGTATTTTTTATTAACCTTTCTTGTGATAAGGGGCAGCAAATCCTACGTGATAATGTGCAGGAAATCGAAGAATATCTGGAAGACAATAATCTTACTGCTGAGCGCACAGATAATGATCTATTTTATATAATAGAAGAAGAAGGTAATGGAGAGTTTCCTACTTCGTCTACGACCGTAGAAGTTGACTATCATGGGTATTTTACTGATGGTGTTGTCTTTGATTCTTCTATAGATCGCGGTGAATCAACTGAATTTTCTTTAAATAACGTCATAAGAGGTTGGAGAGAAGGTATTCCTTTATTTTCAAAAGGTGGTAAAGGCAAATTGCTTATTCCTTCTCATCTAGGGTATGGTGAATTTGGAATCCCTGGCATACCTGGAAACACTGTATTGATTTTTGATATCCACTTGATTGATTTCTAGTCCTACTATTCTAGAATTAGAAAACTTTCTGTCCAATGGCCTATACTCGAAAAAGTATAGGCCATTGTATTTAATAGTACTATGCCTTGAATGCCAATAGTATACCATGTAAAATCAAGATAAAATTTTCTTCTTTTGCAAAACAGAGTGATTTTACTTACGTATTATTAATTTTACGATAAACTATAAAGATGAATAAGAATAACTACGTTGCTATAATGGCTGGAGGAATTGGAAGCCGATTTTGGCCGGCAAGTAGAGTGGATAGGCCTAAGCAGTTTCTAGATATCATGGGAACTGGTAAGTCGCTTATTCAGCAGACTAGTGACCGTTTTCTCAAACTTTGCCCAAAAGAAAACATCTTTATTGTTACCAATAGCATATACAGGGATCTCGTAAAAGAGCATCTTCCTTATATTTCTGATAACCAAATATTGTGTGAGCCCTCAAGAAACAATACGGCTCCTTGCGTGGCGTATACTGCGTTAAAGTTAGCTTCTCTTAATCCTGATGCTAATTTGGTGGTAGCACCTTCAGATCACATCATTCTCAAAGAGGATGCATTTATACAGACACTGAGTAAGGCCCTGGCCTATACCGCTGATCAAGATGCTTTGCTTACGCTGGGTATTTCTCCAACTCGACCTGATACTGGCTATGGATACATCAAATATGAAGCTACTCCAAAAGAAGGTGTTCACAAGGTAGAGCGCTTTACGGAGAAGCCAGATTTTGATACAGCAAAGTCCTTTGTTAGCTCAGGCAATTACCTTTGGAATGCGGGTATCTTTGTCTGGAGTGTAAAAAGTCTGATTAGTGCTTTTGAAGCCAACGCTCCAGAGATTATAGAGATTCTTGTAGAAGGTAAGGAGCACTATAACACAGGTAATGAACAAGCTTTCATTGACAAAGCCTACCCTACTACACCTAGTATTTCTATTGATTATGCTATCATGGAAAAAGCAAGCAATGTATTTACCATTCCATCTGAGTTTGGATGGTCTGATTTAGGTACTTGGGCTTCTCTTCATGCAGAATCTAGCAAAGATGAATTTGGCAATAGCACCAATTCAGAGCAGGTTATGTTCTTTGACAGTAAAGACAATATGATTCGACTGCCTAAAAACAAGCTAGCAGTAGTAAGTGGCATGGAAGACTATATTATAGTGGACGAAGAAGATGTTCTACTCATTTTTCCAAAATCAAAAGAACAGGAGATCAAGAAAATCTCAAGTATGATCAAAGAACAAAAAGGGGAAACATTCGCTTAGAAATTTTCTAAACCCTTAAAATCACTAAGGACGCTTAGCTGCTTTAGGGCAGTCTTTTGTAGGATTTCAAAACGTTGTTCTGTATCACATTCCCATTCAATTAATTTTGCATTGAGGCTTTCCAGATTGGCCATGATGAGTAGTTGTTCGGATGAGGCATAGTCTCTAATATTGCCTTTTAGGCTAGGGTTTTCTAATTCCCAATCCTTTGCGGATATACCAAATAAGGCCAAGTTGAGCAAGTCCGCTTCATTAGCATATACCACCTCGCTTTTCTTTTTGGAGTTTAGCTTAGCTGGTATCAGTTTATGAACCGCTTCTCTATGAATATGGTAATTGGCCTTGGCAAACACTCGCTTTACATCCCAGTCCAAAGTAGCCTTCGATTCTTCTGCTTGAACCTTCTTGAGGGCTTGAAATTCACGAATTAAATACATTTTGAACACTGGGCTCAACCAGGTTCCAAACTCCATAGCAATGTCTTTATGCGCATATGTACCTCCATATCGGCCCGCTCTAGACTCAATGCCTACTGCAGATGTCATTGATATCCATTGTTTTACGGATAATACATAGGAATTTAAGGAGATATCCCCTCTAATCCCATCTAAATGGGTGGGATTAAAATTTTCATTGTTTAATTGCTCCCATATAGCTAGAAATTCAACCGTATTACGGTTGCGTAACCATCTCTGGATAACGACATCAGTCCGCTCGTTAAAGCGCTTAGCCATATCTGTCAAACTGATAAAATCCTGCTTATTCTTCTGTAAAAGCTTGATCTCGACGCCTTGAACGGTCAATACTTCCTTCATACTTCTCGATATTTTTAATCCCACCCATTTGAATGGGATTAAATCAAATATATATAAATAATTGCAATATCTAATTGCCTAGTGCTATTTGACAACAATAAAAGGGATTGCCTGAGTATTGAGATGCGGATAGAACCTTATAGTTATTTAGTAATTAAACTTGTACTAATAAGCTAAGCATTATTCCAAGTGATATCAATTCACAAATGTTCATTTCAATCAAATAGTCGAAGCTTCAACCTAAGCTAATTTTTGTACTTTTGAGGCAACCCCTTTTTATAAAATTTATGATTTATTATGGACAATTACCAAGTTGAGCATCCTAAATGGAATAATAAGGAGTTTTGTGCCTTCCTCTTACTTTACTCTGCATTGGCAGATGATGTAATTACAGAGGAAGAGAAGAAAATGGTATTGCAAAAAGTAGATGAGAAAACATACCATGAGATTCTAGAAGAACTAAAATCAAAAACACAAAACGAGATTAAAGAAATACTATTGATATATAAGGGTCTATACTTCCCTACTGTAGCAAGAAAGAAAGAATTACTTTATCTTGTCAAACAAGAATTTTATGCTGACCAAGATTTCAGCGATATAGAAATAGAACTATATAATAAATTGAAAGAGATAATGTAAGAAGAAGAATTTACCTTCTGAATGGTACATCAGTGTCAAAAGAAGAATAGCCAGCAAACACTCCAAAACCGCCATTTACATTATTTGAAATATTCTCTGATCCAGAGATGAAAGCGTTACTTCCAGCCTGTGATAATCTAAAACCTTCCACAAAATAATTGTGATACTCTTCAGAAACAGACCTTAATTCTACTTTTATTTTTGAAGGGTTTTGAAAATCTGCTAGTATAAATGAAATCGCAAAGTTTAACTTTTGGCTATCGCCAGAAAAATTATTATCACTAAAGTGTGCACCAAAAAAGACCTCACTATCTTCTAAATTTACTATAGTGGCATCTGTCCCTAGTTGCTCTTGCAGTACATCTTTCTCAATATTAATCGGAAGCCAAATGCCATCAAGATACCAAACCAATAAGTGAAAATGATTGTCAACTAAAGTATTGTTTTCAATATCAATTTCTGCAATGGTACTGTATCTAGTATCGGTTTCAAATACGAGGTCGTTTTTTGATTCTTTGAAATTCCCCAATTCCACATCTATAATTTCAGTCTTATTAGGTATAACACTTTTTGCTGTTGCAGTGGGATAATCTGGATGCTCTACTCTTAGTTCATATTCAAATCCATCTTTTGGTACTATTTCTTTTGCTATAAACTCTACCCTTTCATTGTCTTTAATAAGTAAATCTAAATTTTCTGTTAGTCGTTCATCTGGATTATCCAAGGGAGAAGTAGTGATGGATACAATCGCATCATCAATAATTTTTGAAGTCGTATTATCTAGGATCGATTGCGTAGCGGAAATATCAACAATAAAATCCGCTTCGTTAATAAAAATACCATTCGGTGAGAAAAGACTGAAGATGGCGAAACTTTGCTCTTGGTCTCCAAAGTCAATCTCATATTCTCTCTCACAAGCCGTAAACAGCCCTAAGTAAAGAATTGTAAGTAAAGTGACTATGAGTTTTTCCATTTAGTACAAAAAGTCTTTTTGTCGCCAATAACCAAAGATAATTAAAAACAAGGTAAAAAGCTACCGAATATCATAGTTAAACGCTTATCGAACTGTTAAGGTTTTCAATTAGAGTCCGTTATTTCAAAATGAAATAGAATAACTAAAGGCAGGTGTAATAGGTAGTAAACTCACTGAAACTACTTGAGTAACAGTAGTATTACGAGGATCTCTTCTAAATTTTAGATAGATTGGATTTATGTTGTTATAGACATTATAGATGCCAAAAGAAAGGGCATGCTTGAATCGATCTCCTTTAAACCGATAATTGACTCCAACATCGAGGCGCTGATTGGCATTGAGCTGAATGGCATTCTTCTCTGAGAAAATAAACGTTTCAACATCTGGAATGCCTATAAAGCGAGTAGGTATGTCGTACTTCGCAATGGCTAAGGTCAGGTTCACCCCTGAGCTATAACTCCAATTCATGTTTGCACTCCATTTTTTATTGAAATGGTACACTCCTCCAATATTAATCACATGCCTAAGGTCATAGCGATAAGGAAAAACCTTTCCTTCATTTAGATCCTCAAACTGTCTATCTGTTTTGGACCAAGTATAATTAAATCTGAAATTATACTTTTCACTCGTCTTAGATACATCGAATTCAATCCCTCTACTTGTCCCCTCTCCTTGCGTTACTTTTGATTCGTAGTTAAGTGCATTTAATAAAATGGTTGAATCTCCCTCTAGAAACTCTATTAAGTTATCCATTTTCTTATAGTAGGTAGTAGCACTTGCCTTCCACCCTTTCTTGAGATTGAGCTGAATTCCAAACTGTAGATGGATTGCTTCTTCAGGAACAACATCCTCCGTGGCGGGCACCCAAATATCTCCAGGTAATCCGATATCTGATTTTGTAAGTAAATGCAAATATTGAATCATTTCGAGGTAAGAGGCGGACAGAGATACCATATCATTGACTTGATAGTCAAGCCCGATCCTTGGTAAAATCGAAGTATGGGTATAATCGTCGAGATTCCAAATTCTCGCATGCAATCCCAAGGTAAGCTGTAATTGTCTACTCAAAGAGATGCCCGTTTCATAATAGGCAAATGACTCAATGGTCTCTATGTCAATGAGCCCTAATGAATCTCGAATATTAGCATCAATAGAGTCTAAGTCGAAAGTGGGAATATCTATAAGCTGAATTCCTGATTCGGATGATCCAGGACTAAAGTTGTGCTTAATCAGCCCAGCTCCAAATTTGAAGTTTACTCTGTCTGATTGTAAAAATTCGATATCTATTTTTATGCCTTGATCGTTCACTTTGGAATCAAACAGCCGTTCTGTTAAGATCAAGTCATTCCTACCTATGTCATACTGTCCTTCCGATCTAAATTCTTCCCTGGAAAAGAACTCAAAATTGGTGAAATAAGCTGTAGTATTGGCAAAAATACGATCGCCAAAAATATGATTCCATCTTAATGAAGCCATTTGATTTCCCCAGTTTAGTTCTTCTGTATTAGAGTCATTAAAAACTCCGGCTAGCAATCCTTCATTTTCTATATTAAAGGTATCTCTAAACTCCGGCTGTCGGCGATTATTGAAAAAATCATCTCTTCCTTGATAATAACTTAAGTAGATACGATCACTCTTGCTCAAGGTGAAATTGGCCTTAGCATTAAAGTCAAAGAAAAAGTAATTTGAAAAACCATTTACACTATCTCTGTTTGCTATTGCCTCTGTTATCTCAGGAATATATAGATCAGTAAGTGATCTACGATAGGATACAAAAAATGAAGCCTTGTCTTTAATGATAGGCCCCTGTGCTGATGCTTTAGCTGTAAGTAATCCTATAGTTGCTTTGCCCTCAAACTTTTGATTATTTCCTTCTTTGGTTTGTACATCTATAACGGAAGAAAGTCGCCCACCATACTTTGCAGGAAAGTTTCCTTTGTACACTTTGGCACTTCTCACTGCATCCGAATTGAATACAGATAAGACCCCTACTGCATGCTCTGGTCGGTATATTGGTGCCCCGTCTAAAAGTATGAGATTCTGATCCAGATTGCCTCCACGTACATGTAAACCCCCTACTCCATCTGCGCCGGTATTAATACCTCCTAGCTGGTAAGAAGCCTGGAATAGATCCGGCTCACCTCCAATGCTAATTACATTTTGTATAGCAGATAGATCTAGTCTATCTACGCCCGATTTTGGTCGTCTAAGAAAATCTTCGGTTTGATCAGCAGCAGTAACTATAATAGTCTCAAAAAAGGATGGCTTAAGTTTGACAATAAAATTTTCACTGATATTTTTTGTGATGAGAAATTTTTGAGTTTCATAGCCTAAGTAAGAAATGAAAATACTATCCACTTCAGGCACGCCATAGAAATTAAAGTATCCATATTCATTGCTATCCGTGCCGTAAGCGTTATTTGGATTATAGATATTGGCACCTACAAGCTTCTCTCCAGTATCTGCATCTTCTATGTATCCACTAAAATTTACCGTCTCTAGTTCTCTTGTATTTTCTCGATACAAAATGATTTGACCAGATAATAGCCTATATGAAATGTTTGTATTATCTAGGATTTCATTTAAAACGCTTTTAAATGTTTCTTGGCTAGCATTTACATTTACATTTAAGTCTTGAGGAAGAATAGAGTTGCTGAATGCGATGTTTATCTGACTCTCTTCACTCAACTTGATCAAAGATTCGGCTACAGTCAGATTTGAGGCAACAAAATCTAGCTTATCACTTAAAGCGGTTTGCCCAAAGGAAAAACCATACAATAAGATAGAAAAAAAGGATAATAATAGTCGCATAAAGATTTCAGATCTTGTTTCGTCCGATACAATATAGAACGAAAAATGCATCTTAAATGATAGTCTAAGAACGGGAAATCGCAGCTAATTATTAAACTTTATGACTAGAATAGTAGAATTTCTATTCTCCACATGCACCACCAGACAGTTGATAGGTCATTTCTCCTTGCTTTAGTATCTGAACATCAAATACTGCAGACAAGGTTTCTAGGACGTCATCGGCTTTCGCAGCGTTAAAAATAGACGTGTATTTACAAGTCGAAAGCGATTTATTCAACAATTCAATTTTGATATCAAAATGTTGCTCTATGTCTGTTATAGCTTCAGCAAGGTCAACATCTTCAAATCGCAACTTATCGTTGATCCAAGAAATAGCGTTTGTTTTGACCGTATTGTCTTTGTAAAGCCCCTTGCTTTGCTTGTGATACTCAGATGATTCATTGGCATTGAGTATTACCTTTGTACCTGTGTTTAATGCGCTTACTTTCACCTTACCTTCATTTACAAATACAGTAAGCTTATCACTACTAGGATTGTTATTGATATTGAACTCGGTTCCTAATACTTCAACTTCTAGCTCTCCTACTTTCACAGTGAAAGGTTGATTATCCCTGTGCATTACTTTGAAATAAGCCTCCCCTTCTAAATGCATATCTCTTAGATTTTCGCCAAAAGCATCGTTTAGCGTCAAGGTAGAATTCTTATTCAAAACTACTTCTGATCCATCAGAAAGCTGAATTGTCTTTGTTTGATCTCCTGTGGCAAAGCTTTGTGGAGTTGAGGTAGCATCTAAAAATAAATATGCCGCAGTTGCCATACCTACAAGTAATATAGCAGCTGCAGCCCACTTTTGAAGATTGAAGGTTGTGCTTCTTACCTTTTTGAACTTGTGAATTGGGGTAGGTTTTAGTTTAGCTTTTACCTTTGTCAAGGCCGTATCCGCATCAAATAATGATTCATCCATCTCAAAGGTGGGAAGGGCGTTTAGAATAGATCTATTCTCTGCCAAAAAAGCACTATTCTCTGCACTTTTTGCCTCAAAATCAACTAAAATGCGCTGCTCCTCATGAGATAACTCACCTGAAGCTTCTTTCATCAAAATTTCTATTACTCTATTCTCAGTCATCTATGATCTAATCGTACTTTAATAAGACACTAAACTGGGATACTACCCCTATACTAATTTACTTTATTTTTAAAGCTTTTCGAAAAATTCTTAAAGCCTTAGATATCTGATTTTCAACGGTTTTTATGGATATTTCTAACTTTTCTGCTGTCTCTTTGTAGGATAAGCCCTCATACTTTACGAGCGAGAACACAATTCGACACCTCTCTGGCAAATTTTCATAGGTTTTCTTGATAAGATCTGCCATCTCTTCCCCTTGCATTTGCTGTATTGGAGACGAACTTAAAGATGGAAGTTCTACTAGCTGATCTTCTCCTTCAAATTGCAATTTATTGTCTCGTATTCGATTGAGCGTTTTATTCCTTACCGCTCTATGCAAATATGGCTTTACAGCGTTTTTTATCTCAATAGTTTCTCTCTTTCGCCAAATCTCAAGCATCACTTCTTGTACTACATCTTCCGCTTCATTCTTATCCTGAGTCATTCTGAAGACTACCATGCACAAGTAGGCGTAATACTTTTTGAATAAGGTATCATAAGCGAGGCTTTCCCCAGCTTTGATACGCTGCATCAATTGATGATCCAAATGTATATCCTCTTCTTGCATAGCAGCAATAAAATCTTGGCTTAAAAGTGTAGCACAATATCCATAAATAGAATTTAAAGAACAAACGAGGCCTGAATTGAAAAGTAGCTGACAGTTTTTGAGGTGGATTGAGATTTAAAATAGATCAAATCCCCGCGTCAACGATAGTAGAGAGCCACGATTTTTCTCGTGGCGTGCGCAGCACCGAAACGAACGTGGAGTCTCGGATAGCGTGACCCGATTTTTTCTCGGGGGACGCCCAAACTATTATTAAATTAGCTTTATAGGAAATTAAATGACACATTCAAAATCAAGCAGAATTCTTTAATAAACTACTCTAACGCTGACGAAACCACCTAAGATACCTAAGCTAAGCTCACTTACTCAAGACACCTTAGTTTTTCTTAGGTGCCTTGTACACTTTAGAGATGCTTAAATGTACTTAGGTGTTTTACCAATTCTTTTATAGAGGCAATACTCACAAAATTTTTACAAAGTGGATAGATAGTATAAATTATGTCCTGGCAATCAAATCTAAATCTTCAACAAAGGAAAGGTCTTACTATAGCTTTGCCCATTGGCCGAAATCCGGTATACAAATGGAGACATCACCATGTGGCGTTCGATGTTGACCGGGAGCGTATAGGTGCTTGCTGATTGGCGACCACTCTGCAAGGTCTTGATATGTTGACCAGAAATATTGTATATCTCTACCTTGATGTATTGAGTCATCTCTAGACTATACTGGATATGGGCTCTCCCTTGATGATCATAAAACACACTATGGTCCAATCGCTCCCCTACTCTCGCACTCGCTGTCGACACAGACTGGCATGTGATGCCGAGGTCTAGCCGCTGAAAATTATCAAAAAGCAATTCATCTACTTTGGCGGAATCTATGCACAACCAATTTTCTAGTACGGTCGCATATATCTGACGGAAGTCCGTGCGGAATTCTAAATTACCATTGTTATCCAAATTATCTAAATCCGGGTTGTCACCGATAAAACCATTTCCATTCAGCGCTGGACCAAATAGCATAGTCGGACTAGCTGTCCCATGATCGGTACCCTGTGAGGCGTTTTGCTCTACACGTCGACCAAACTCCGAGAAGGTCATCGACAATACCTTATTGTCGAGATCTGAAATCTTCAAGTCCTCATAAAAACTACTCACTGCCGAACTTAGATCATTCATCAAGTTTGCATGGTTGTTGGCTTGATCCGCATGCGTATCAAATCCATCTAGCGTCACTACATAAAATTGAGTTTTCATACCCCCCTTGATAAGACGCGCCACCAGCGCTAGCTGTTGTCCAAGTGAAGTCGTATAGGCCACATCGTTTTGAGATGCATCAAATTTTTCCTTGATTTGAGAAGCATAAATAAAAGTACTGTTGGCTACCGAGCGTAGAAAACCAAGCTGTTCTCCGTAGGTGCATTCTGGAAGATTATCCAAATCATACAGTCTTCCCGTCTGTGCTATTTCGAATAACTGATCTGGGCTTTGCACATTGAGTGCATAATCCTCTACTGTATCTTGACCCCCTCCAAATAAAATACTTCCCGCACCACCTATCTGAATAGCTGGTGGAAACTCCGGTGGATTGGTCAAGAAGTCTGGAAAACAATCGTCCAAGTACCTTCCCAAAAAACCAGAACTAATATCCTCGTTGGCATCACTTGCTGAGGCTAGGATATCAGTAGATCTAAAGTGTGAGAGATTGTGATTATCGTAGCCCACTCCATTGACTACTTTCATATTGCCTTGCTCCCACATCGGTACTAGAGCATTCAGTTGCGGATGCAGGGCATGTTCATTCGTAAGGTTGATCGCTTCAGATTCATTGATCGAAAGCTGCGGCCTTCTGTTTCTATACGTATCATAGTTGTACAAAGGAATAATTGTATTGAGCCCATCATTGCCCCCTTTCAGTCTGATCATGACCAGTATGCGTTCAGCGTCTCCTTCACTGACCAGCATACTCAGAGGAGAGGATGTCAAGGCATGCACAGGAAGGTTACCTAGCAAAAGACCCATACCGCTGGATATCCCTAGCCCCTTGAGAAAGGATCTACGTCCCCACTTTTGGTGCGCTTGTTCGTGGACTTCTCCATGAGCAAGTTTGCTTCCGTCTTCTTTTTGATTTGATATATCCTTATGATGTTCGCACATGATATTTTCTTTTTTAGTTTGGAATGTATGGCTTTGCTATGCCATTTGAAATTCAGGTAATCTCGAAATGTAACGCAATAAAAAAGCTATCTGCGGCCCTACTATATCCTGGGGCCAATCAAGATTCCAACTACCATCATCAAAATAATTTTGGGGAACTTCCCACTTAAAAGCCATCACCCCATTATCATAATCCACCTCTGTTTGCAATTGGGTGGGTATAAAAAAGTCAATTACTTTTTGCGTGATAAACACTGGATCATTACTATTGTCTACCAGCTCCTGCACCCAGACAATCAAGCGATCCCTATGATTTTGAAATAAATCAAAGGTGACAAAGTCAGACAAATTCCATCTACTGGTAAGCGCAGTACTGTTGATCCAATCTCGATCTCCAGGCCAGCCAGCTACATCCACAGGGTTGAATAGATACTGTCCTATTTCCCCATTGGCAAATAGCAAACTTACATAGGCTTGATTGTAGCTCATCCCTGCCACTTGCTGAGATTCGATTGGGTAATCTGTTTCTTTTATAAACCCATATATGGATTCTATCGGGCTCTTGATCTGAGCACCTATATGGTACTGATCAAAAAAGTGCTGACTCTTAAACAAGATCCTCAAGACGGGCACTATCTCAAAATTATTATCTATAAACACTTGAGCCAATTGGCTCACTATCTCTTCGTTGCTTTCTCTATTGACATAAAATCTGTAGAGTTTATCACAGATAAAGTTTGCACATTCCGTTTGCCGCTGTGCGAAGATAAGATCGATCAGGTCATCATACCCAAAGTCACTAGTCACTCCAAAGATGGTTTTTTGTCCATCGTCATGAAACTGTTGTACAAATCCAATCGGCGCACAACCTTCCGTAAATCCGTTCCAACCCGTGAGTGCACGAGCGGCGTTTACGATGTCATCCTGATCATATCCATTGTCCCTACCGAGGGTAAATAATTCAAATAGTTCTCTCGCATAATTTTCGTTGGGTTCAAAACGCGTATTCTGCACGCCGTTCAAATACATGAGCATAGCGGGTGCCGTTCCGATGGTGTGCACAAAAGATTTAAAATTCCCCAGTGCATTATTTTCCAAGATATTGAAATAGTCATAAGCGTACGAAGGGCACTGATAGTCATCGACTCTAGTGACAAAGTGGTTATGCCAAAAGACCATCAATTTTGATTTGAGCGCATTATCATTTAGGAACTGGCTTGACCATCTATCCACGAGCTGATAGAATTGTTCTAGCGCTTGTACATCTACATTGTTTGGATCATAATCGGAGAGTGCCCAATCAGACCAAGACGGTGTCGCCCAGTTTGCTTCCGTGACCGCCTCATCGATCAACTGATCTACTAGTGAAGCAGGAGACATCGTACTGACCTGTGCTATCATTTGAGCATTTGCGCCAAAACCGATCCGTCTATACAGATGCTTGATCCGTTGTTCATCCCAGGGTGCCTCTGCAGTAGGTGTATATACATCCAGCGTACCGACAGCACAGTTTAGATAAGTCGTTGCCATTCACGTTATATTTTGATCTATAAAAAATCAGTTAAACTTAGAAAGTGATTGTTGGAGAGTGTTTGTGTCCAAGGTATACAATATAATGACTCTATAAAAGGGAATATTGTTACTCCTCTTTTAAAATTTTGTGACAGCTAAAGTAAATGAGGATTTTCTCGTCCGGATGGGCTTGAAGTATATGGGGTCTACTCCTATGCTATCGCATGGAGTCGGGTGTTCCGTTCCTTCCGACAAAAAAAGTCGGAACCACTTCACCCCCTAGCCTCTTACGCACTCCGTTTGTCGCGCTTTGTCGCCTGCGGCGAGTCGCGCTTGTTTGGGGAGAGAGTTTAATTCAGTACTTCAAATAATAAAAAAATAAATTTTTGATATTACACTGCCTAAATTCATATTTAACCTTCATAATATAATTTGAATACCTATATTTATTCTATGCAAAAATATCTAATAATAAGTTGCCTAATTCTAACACTTATCAGCTGTGTAAAAGAGGAGCATATTGAAAAGAAAAAGGAAATAAGTAAATCTCCATTCGAAATCATGTATCTCCAAAGAGCTTATCCTACGGGTCAGATCAGGCCTAATGCTGCGGAAGAGGCTCGTGCATGGAAAACAAAAAGCAAGGAAGAGCTAAATCGATCTTTTGAAGGGACTTGGGAATTAGCGGGACCAACTAATGTAGGTGGACGTGTGACAGATATCGAAATTCCAGTGGATCAGGCAGAAGTCTATTATGTAGGCTCCGCTTCAGGGGGGATATTCAAGTCAACTGACGCTGGAGATACTTGGAATCCTATCTTTGATGGAGTAGGTGCATTGGCCATTGGGGACATTGCCATCTCAAAACAAAATACGGATATCGTCTGGGTCGGCACAGGAGAGGAAAATCCAGGTGGTGGCTCTCTGGCTTATGAAGGAGACGGTATCTATCGCAGTGATGATGGAGGACAATCTTGGACAAATAAAGGCTTAGAAAACACAGGTAGTATATCACATATACTTATAGATCCGAATGATGACGAAGTGATTTTTGCAGGTGCAATGGGCCGGCTGTTTTCTAATGAAAATAGTGGCGGGATTTACCGATCACAAAATAATGGAGACTCTTGGGAGCAAATTTTCTTCGTAAGCGATAGTACAGGTGTAATAGATATGGCTATGCATCCTACGCAAAGTAACATACTATATGCTGCTACTTGGGAACGAATCAGAACTCGCCAAGATCGACAATATGGAGGCAGCACAACTGGGCTTTTCCGATCTATAGATGGTGGTGATACATGGCAAGAACTGACCAATGGCCTACCCGCAGATCCTAGTCAAAAAGGAAGAATTGGATTTGATATTTCTCAGTCCAACCCTCAAGTATTGTATGCACGGTATGCCAATGCTGCAGGTTCAGTGCAAGGTATATATCGTAGTAATGATGGGGGCGATAGTTGGGCAACTGTTAACTCTGGAGCGATCACCGATGTAGGATTTCATTGGTGGTTTGAGGGTATTCATATTGACCCGACAAACGAAAACACTATATACAATGTTGATTTTCAGGTCCAAAAATCTCTTAATGGAGGTTCTTTTTGGATTCCTGCATTTCCTGGTGTCCATGTGGATCAACATGCTTTAGCATTTAACCCTATGGTGCCTAATCAGGTTTTATTAGGAAATGATGGAGGAGTAAATATTAGTTCCGATGCGGGGGTAACCAGTATCAATTCCAATGGATTGCCGATTACACAATTTTACAGATTCTTTGTAGACCCAAATGATGAGGATAGAATATTTGGTGGTTCTCAAGATAATGGAACCCTCAACACGGATTCAGGAGGCATAGATGATTGGGATGATTTTTTTGGTGGAGATGGCTTCCAAACATTGGTTGATAATCAAAATGGTAATGTGATCTATGCCTTGAGTCAAAGAGGAAACTTAGTGAAGACCATCAATGGAGGTTTCACATTTTCTTCCGGTACAAATGGAATAGATGAAAATGATAGAAACAATTGGGACACTCCTATTGTATTTGATCCGCAAAATAACAACACGATCTACTACGGTACAAATCGAGTATGGAAATCTACAGATGGTGCCATTAGTTGGACTGCCATTAGCCCAGATTTGACCGATGGAGCTGCTGCCGGAATCCTGAATTTTGGGACTATTACAAGTATGGATGTATCTCCACTGGATAGCGATATTGTAATAGTAGGAACAGATGACTCCAATATTTGGATTACCATGAATGGGGGGCAAAACTGGGAAAATGTATCTAGCGGTTTACCCGAATTGTGGACTACAAAAGTACTAGCTGATCCTGATGACTCCAATTCATTTTTTGTTACATTTTCCGGATATCGCTATGGGAACAATTTAGGTCATGTTTTCCATACTACAAATGGTGGAGAAAATTGGATGGATATCGGTGCTAGTCTTCCAGATATTCCAGTGAATGACATTGTCAAAGTATCCCAGTCAAGTTTATATATCGCTACAGATGTAGGTGTTATGACCACTGAGGATGTCGGTCAGACTTGGGAGCCTTTCGGGGAGAATTTGCCTGATGTAGTGGTTACTGATCTTCATATTCATGAGGCCTCTAGACAGTTGTTTGCGGCAACGTATGGGCGCTCTGCTTATAGTATTGATATTAGCGATATATTTGTATCAACCAAAGAGAGCACTTTAAATGATGAGTTAAAAGTGTTTCCCAATCCTGCTTCAGAAACGGTTACGATTTCGCATGATGACAATTGGAATGATGCTTCGATTTCACTTTTTGACGCCACAGGTAGGATTGTATACACAAGTCGCTTTACAGACACTAAGCAAATTGTGAATATTGGGCATTTGCCGAAAGGGATATACTTTATAAAAATTCAAGATGAAAAGAATATAGCTACTAGTAGATTGTTTGTGCAATAGAATTAATCGAAAAGTGAATTTCCCATTGGGCATCTACCCTATTTGGGCATCTACTTTTTTTAGGCAAGCTAAGGAGGTGCCAGTGTTCATTATAATCTATTATCAGATCCGTTTTTTAACTTTTATTGAAAGATTATAAAAATTTAAACTCATTACTTAACATAATATATATTATTAAGAATCCCTTATATATAAACCTAGGAGTGTGTCCTACTGGCTTTGTTGAATTGCCTTTAGTCATGCTAATATGCAGATAGTCAAGGCAAATCCATAAATTAAATGGGCCTTAAATGCTAATTCTACCACATTCATCGTTGGTATAATTGAGATTACGCTCAAAAGAATACATCTTTGTACAAACACAATAGAACTTGAAAAGTAAATCCCAATTCATATTATTTATTGGACTCGCCTTGGCTGGATGCAGAGAGACTGTTCCTCCAAAAGACTTTCCTAATGTTGACGAACGTTTGCATAGTTTTTTTCTAAAATTCGAGGAAGAAGCTAGGGCTAGAGGGGTGGAAATAGATCTTAATCAAACAAGTGTTACTGCTGTAGTTGAAGAATTAGAAGGTCAGGGGGTAGCGGGTCAATGTCATAGACCAAATGTGCTCACTAATGATATTGTCATAGATGAATCTTTCCTCTCAAGCAGCGCTAGTGATCTCTTAAAAGAGTTGGTAGTATTTCATGAATTAGGTCACTGCTTTTTACAGCGTGATCATAGAGAAGACGTCTACCCTACTGGGGCTTGCATAAGCATTATGCGAAGCGGGACCGGAGATTGCAGAGACAATTATACAAATGCATTTAGAGCTGTATATATAGATGAATTGTTTGATCCGGATTCGTTTTAGTAGCACATAGTTTATATCCAATAAAAAAGGAGATTAGCGAAAAGCTAACCTCCTTTTTTTAGTCAGTGTATTATCAATTTGGGGTTTTTTATACCCGAGAAGACTTAGTTGTCTCCATCAAACTCTTCGCTTTCATCTTCATAAGTATCCAATTCACCATCTAGATAGTCAACAGGCTCTTCGTTACCTAAGTAACTACTAGCTGATTCACCGATTCTATAAGCAACTGTTATTCCAATAGAAGTATACCAGTCATTATCAAGTGAGTTAGCAGATTTACTTATACCGTCTAAGTAATCGTCAAGACCAGCAGTTAATGTTCCTTCTATACCGATAACTATTCGATCTAGATTGTATCTAATACCTAATCCCATAGGCACCACCATAGAAATATTTGGATTATCTCTGTTGGCATCTAAAGGGTCTAAAGGTCTAGAATCTGCTGTTAAAGTAACTTCAGCATCAGCATAATTCGCACCTACACCTAAATGTAAATAAGGTGTAAAAGCAGAATTAAATCTCTTTTGGTTCTCATAAATGTTTACACCTAAAAGATTCCATTCTGCGCCTATAGTGAAATCAATCAAAGTAGACTCTGAAGAGAATCCTCTATTAGCTCTTTCTGGAAAGTTTAAGTCAGTGCTTTCATAAAATCCTAAGTTAGCGGACGCTCTTAAATCAAATTGAGGACTAAAATGGTATCTAGCAAACAATCCACCACCAAATCCTAATGATTCAATGTCAATAACATTAGGAACAAGATCTCCGTGGAACAAGTTAACGCCACCTTTAAGACCAACTTCAAATTCTTGGGAATAACCTATTGCGCAAGTTAATGCGAATACGAGGGTCAGTAATTTTCTCATTGTAGTTTAATATATTTTTTCTCATATGAGTAAATCAATTACTTTGCCATATTTGGAAATTTGATAATAAGAAAATGCGTCAATCTATAATTTCTTTAAAAATGTTACATATACATATTATATTTTTTTGTAATATTGCGAATATAAAATTATAATCATGACAAATATTATTGCTATTGCAAATCATAAAGGAGGAGTTGGTAAGACTACATCTGTGCAAAACATTGGAGTTGCACTAAGTCAATTGGATAATAAGGTACTTCTTATAGATCTAGATCCTCAAGCTAATTTGAGTGATTCCTTCGGTTACGAGGACGCCGAAACCAGTATATATGATGCATTAACTGACAAAGGCCCCGCTCCTATTCATAAAATCTCGGAAACACTATATTTGATACCCTCTAATCTAGATTTATCAGTGGCTGAGGTAGAATTGAGCAATATCCCTGGTCGTGAATATGTGCTTAGGGAACTTATCAATGGGTGGAAAGATGACTATGACTATGTCATAATCGATTGCCCACCATCTCTAGGCTTATTAACTATAAATGCTCTAACTGCTTGTCATGAGGTATATATCCCATTAGATGCCCAGTATTTCTCTATGAAAGGGCTTGATAAATTGATGTTTATACTAGAAAAGATCAAAGCTAGACTAAATAAAGAGGTAGAGGTAACTGGGGTCTTTTTGACTCAATTTGATAATCGTTTGGTGCTTAACAAGAATATCGCAGAAATGATTGAAGATTACTTCCCTAATAAGGTTTTTAAAACAAGAATCCGAAAGAATATAGCACTTGTAGAGGCGCCTATCGACGATCAAGACATTTTTGCATATGCGCCTGGAAGTAATGGAGCTAAAGATTATAAAAACCTAAGTATTGAAATTGTAAACGCGCACAACAAAGCATGATCAGTGCAATATGCTGTATATCAAGTTATTAAATCGTAAATTTAAATAAAATGGCCAAAGATTTTAAATCAAGAATCGGTAGCAAGAGGTTAAATACGCTAATCCCTGATAATGAACCGATAACTAAGCCAGCTGAAGAAGCGGCTGCCACAACAAAACCAGAAGTCAAAAAAGCAATCAAAGTTATTGCAGAACCGCAAGCCCCTACCCCACTTGAGTCAGTTGTTTCAACATTCAGAATAAATACAGAGAAATTAAAGACAATAAAATCTATTGCTTTCTGGGATAGAAAGAAAATTCAAGACGTTTTTGATGAAGCCTTAGGTCAGTATATTGAGTCGCTGCCAAAAGCAACAGTAAAAAAAGCTATTGAAGAATATACAAAACGTACAAACTAATATTTGTAATATTATATTTCATTGCTTACCGTCTTAATCTTAAATCATAAATACATAAAAAAGGGAACGTGTCTAAAGGATACGTTCCCTTTTTTATTTCTACTATAAGAGGCGTTTACCCATTTATTATGAAATATTAGTAATATCTGTAATAATAATTAGCATAAGCTATACACGATAATTATTGAAGCTGCAAAGACATCCCATCCTAGTATCATACCAGCATACTGAATATCAAAAAGACTAATTCTCATCTCAAACAATTGAGTCCAATCTGGAAACTAGCGGATTGCAAAAAATAGGTTATTTTGGATGAGATTTTTTATTTCCGAAATTCAGTGATGCCTGAGCATCAGTGCATTGAGAAAATGAAAAATATCGCTAAAATAACCATTTTGTGCTTTCGTGAGTTTTCGGAGTGGACTCACAATTCATTTATGAATTCCGCATTTTTCTGAGAGTGAACTCCATTATGAAACTTGATTTTCAGTATATAGTAGCAATATTATTCTGTAATATTTTTAATATAGTTAATACAAGCATATTAACTTAATGCTGTTCACAATTAAAATAGTTGACAAAATTAGACCCCTGAGATCTATCCTAAATATTATATAGTAATTGTTGTAATATAGTTAATATATCATGCAGCACTGCGATAGTTTCATTGAATGAAATTGTGACTCATAAAATAAAAAGGCACAGAATTAATATTAATTAGCATTATTTGTAATACTCTTAATATTGTTAATACGAAATAGCTAATGAATGATTAATAGATAAGATATACTAAGCGGTTCAACACTCAATATTTGTACATATTACTCTGTAATATAAATAGTAGCGTTTGAAGGAATAAATAGTTAGCAATTAGTGCACATTTTCTGCGATAATCAAAAGTTCAGGTAGATCTGAGGTAAATTGCGAAATAATGTTTGTAATATGTGTATTATTTATAATACATATTGGTATAACCCTTAAATACATGGCTATATAAAGTCTTTTGCCTTTGACTTGAAGACTATGACCTTTTAATGGTAAAATGAGCACACAGGCTCTTATATTGGCTCATGTGCGTATTAAGATATAATTTATGCTAGCGTAGTAGTGGAACAGAACAGCTTACATTGTAATATAACATTACACTCTTGCTTGTTTGTTTGTACTACAGTCCTGCATGAAAAACCAGAGTTCTAATAAGTTTTTAGTCTTATTGAGTTGAATGCTACTAGTAATGTTTGTAATACCATATTATACAGAAGTTGCGGGAATTACGAAATGAAGAGAGTTATTCTAAAAAGGGTATTGCTTAGAAAATGTGATACAGGTATTTTATCTATTTCATATATTACACATCTTACATATATGACTCTGTAAAGAATTGTTAATCCAATAAAACTAAAATTGGTCGAGAAATATAGGCTACTCAATTTTAAAATTAGTTCGTACTACCTAATTGGATAAATAATAATGATATTATAAATATTACAAATCATCTCTATATTACATATATTAATAATATTTATGCCGCTTTGTTCTCATCTATTACATACAATCTAACAACTTACCGTTCTTGAAATCTGTTCTACTCCTACAAGCTGCACTAAATCTTCCCTCAATGGCAAATTTGCTTTTGTTTCATTTATATTTTAATAGCGAAACAGAATAATTGACGGTTGATCTATTCGAAAGAGAACATAAGAATTGATTTAGGAAAAATTCAAAAATAATTTAAGGGATAAGATAGGGGGAAGCCTAGAATATTGGGTCTTATCTACAAGTGATCTAATTTAACTTTAAATTCCTGATATATGAGCTTGCAAAGAAACTTGATCGAACAAATAGAATTATTTAACTGCCTTAATGATAATGAGAAAACGTTTTTAGCCGAACGATCAGAGATTAAAACAAAAGGCAGATATAACTATATTTATCTAGCTGATGAGCCATCCTCTCACTTAAACATTTTATTAAAAGGTACCATTAAAATAGGTACACATTCAAGTGATGGAAAAGAGATCATAAAATCTATAATACACCCGCAGGCCATCTTTGGTGAAATGTGTATAATGGGTCAGCAAAAAAGAGTAGATTTTGCCAAATCTATGAGTAGTGGGGTAGAATACTTCACTGTAAATAAAGAAACCTTTTCTCAGCTTATGAAAAGCAATTCGACTTTGAGCCAAGAGTTCATGAGTGGAATTGGGGATAGATTAACAAGAGCAGAAACAAGGTTAGAATCTCTAATTTTCAAGGATGCAAGATCTAGAATTATTGACTTCTTGAAAGAGAGCCTAGAGAAAAGAGGAAGACAAGTGGGATTTGAGATGATGTTTAAGCACTCTTTGACTCAACAAGATATCGCCAATTTAACAGGTACATCAAGACAAACTGTGACATCCGTATTAAATGAACTCAAAAAAGAGAACCTAATATACTTTACAAGAAAAAGCATATTAGTACGAGATGTAGCTAAGTTAGCGTAAGAATAATACATAATAAGATTTTTGATTAATATTATAGTAGTGTGGTTTAAAAGCTACTTTCCATATGGGAAGTAGCTTTTTTACATGTAATTAGAGTAAATTTGCATTCCAACATATAATCAGTGGACTATGTCAGAAGTAAAAGATAAAGTAGAGGCTATTTTAAAAGATAGAATTATGGTGCTAGATGGTGCCATGGGTACTATGGTACAACGCTATAAATTAGATGAAGCTGCATTTAGAGGAGAGCAATTCAAGGACTTCCACCTAGATATACAAGGAAACAATGATATTCTATCCATAACCCAACCTAAGATTATACAAGAGATACATGAGGAGTATCTTGAAGCAGGTGCAGATATAATAGAAACAAATACTTTTAGTGCGACTAAAATTGCTCAAGCTGATTATGACATGCAAGATCAAGCTTATGCTATAAATTTTGAGTCTGCTAAAATTGCAAAGGCAGCTGCAATAAAATATACTGAGAAAAATCCAGATAAACCTAGATTCGTTGCAGGTGCTTTCGGACCTACCAATAGAACTGCATCAATGTCTCCTGATGTAAATGATCCTGGATATAGAGCTGTGACTTTTGACGAATTGAAAGAAGCATACCTCGAACAAGCTAAAGGTCTCTTGGATGGAGGAGTAGATATCTTTTTGGTAGAAACGATATTTGACACACTCAATGCAAAAGCAGCACTGTATGCCATCGACGAACTGATGAGTGAAAGGGGTGTTGAAATTCCAATTATGATCTCTGGCACTATCACGGATGCCAGTGGTAGAACTTTATCTGGTCAAACAGTAGAAGCATTCTTAATTTCTGTAAGCCATATTCCATTATTAAGTATAGGATTAAATTGTGCCTTAGGTGCTTCAGAAATGAGACCATATATAGAGGTGCTTTCCAAAAATGCTCCCTCTTTTATAAGTGCATATCCTAATGCAGGTCTTCCAAATGAATTTGGGGAATATGATCAAATGGCTTCAGAGATGAGAGTACACATTGAAGACTTTGCCAATAGTGGTTTTGTAAATATAGTAGGAGGCTGTTGTGGAACTACTCCAGATCATATTCGAGCTATGGCAGAAGGAGTTGTTGGTCTTAAACCTAGGCAAAAAAATAAACTAAAAAAACAAACTCGACTTAGTGGTTTGGAACCATTGATAATAAGACCAGAAACCAACTTTATTAATGTCGGTGAAAGAACTAATGTTACTGGTTCTAGAAAATTCGCAAGGTTAATCAAAGAGGAGAAATTGGCAGAAGCACTCGCAGTAGCAAGACAACAAGTAGAAGCAGGTGCTCAAGTTATTGATGTGAATATGGACGAAGGTCTTCTAGATAGTAAGGCAATGATGGTTAAGTTTCTACATTTAATTATGTCTGAACCAGATATTGCTAAGTTGCCTATCATGATTGACTCCTCTAAGTTTGACATCATTGAAGCTGGGCTAAAGTGTGTTCAAGGAAAATGTATTGTAAATAGTATTTCTTTAAAGGAAGGCGAAGAAGAATTTATTAGACAAGCTACTATTGTAAGGCGCTTTGGCGCAGCGGCAGTTGTAATGGCATTCGATGAAGTCGGACAAGCAGACACCAAAGAACGCAAAGTAGAAATTTGTGAGCGCGCCTTTAAGATTTTAACAGAACAGGTTGGATTTGATCCGACTGATATCATATTCGATCCAAACATATTCGCTGTTGCTACTGGAATAGAAGAACATAATGAATATGCCATCAATTTCATTGAAGCCACTAGAGAAATAAAACTAAAGTGTCCAGGAGCAAAGGTAAGTGGGGGAGTAAGCAATATTTCTTTCTCCTTTAGAGGTAATAATAAGGTAAGAGAAGCTATGCACTCTGCTTTTCTATATCATGCTATCCAAGCTGGTATGGACATGGGAATTGTAAATGCAGGTATGGTAGAGGTCTATGAAGAAATACCAAAAGATCTTTTGACTTCAGTAGAAGATGTACTTTTCAATAGAAGACCGGATTCAACAGATAGGTTGACCGATCTTGCAGAAAGTTATAAAAACGTAGGAGGTAGATCAGTACAAAAGGATATAGCCTGGAGAGAAAGTACCGTAGAAGAAAGAATCTCTTACTCGCTTCGAAAAGGGATTACAGAATTTGTTGATGTCGATATCGAAGAAGCAAGACAGAAGTATCCAAACCCTATTGATGTAATAGAAGGTCCGTTGATGGATGGAATGAATATCGTTGGTGATCTTTTTGGTGCAGGTAAAATGTTTTTGCCACAAGTGGTAAAAAGTGCTAGGGTAATGAAGCAAGCTGTAGCCATTCTTACACCTTATATAGAGGCAAGTAAACAAGGTGCCACTGCAAAAGGTAAAATTCTAATGGCAACCGTCAAGGGTGATGTGCATGATATAGGTAAAAATATAGTAGGGGTTGTATTGGGCTGCAACAACTATGAGATCATTGATATGGGCGTAATGGTTCCAGCCAAAAAAATATTAGACGCTGCTATTGAGCATAACGTCGATGTGATTGGATTAAGTGGCCTGATCACACCATCACTTGATGAGATGGTCTATGTTGCATCAGAAATGGAGCGCTTAGGCATGGATATACCACTTATCATCGGAGGAGCTACTACTTCCAAAACACATACAGCAGTTAAAGTAGAACCAGAGTATAGTAAGGCTACTATTCATGTTTTAGATGCAAGTAAAAGTGTAGGGGTTGTATCCAAACTATTAAGTAAAGACGAAGAACAGAAGACAAAATTTTTAAATGATATAACTGCTGACTACGAAAAAGTTAGAGTTCAGAGAAGTAAAAGAAATGTAAGTAAGCAATACCTTCCTATAGCAGAGGCAAGAGAAAATAAATATAACATTGACTGGGATAACTACGCATTTCCAAAACCTACATTTATAGGAAACAAGTCTTTTAAAAATATAGATTTAAAAGATTTAGAAGAATTTATAGATTGGACACCATTCTTTAGTTCTTGGCAGCTCGCTGGGAAGTATCCTGCTATATTAACAGATGAAATAGTAGGCGAAGAATCTACCAAACTATTCAATGATGCTCAAAAGATGTTGAAGCAGCTCATAGATGAAAAGTGGCTTAGTGCTAATGGTGTTATCGGTTTTTATCCTGCCAATGCAATAGAAGGAGACGCTACTGAGATATATAAAGATGAGCGTAGGGAGGTAGTCAGAGAGCAGCTGTATCATCTACGTCAGCAAAGAAAAAAGGCAGCTTCAAAACCCAATATGAGCCTTGCTGATTTTGTGGCTCCTAAAGGAATGGGAGAGGACTATATTGGTGCTTTTGCTGTATCAGCTGGTCATGGGATAGAGGACCATGTCAAGAAGTTCGAGTCAGAAAACGATGATTATAGTGCTATCATGTTGAAGGCACTAGCGGATAGGTTCGCTGAGGCTGCGGCAGAATATATGCACTCGAAAGTAAGAAAAGAATATTGGGGGTATGCCAAAGATGAATCCCTAGACAATAATGCACTAATAAGTGAAAAATACCAAGGTATCAGGCCTGCGCCTGGATATCCTGCGTGCCCTGAACATACCGAAAAAGGCAAGCTCTGGGAGCTCTTAGATGCTGAAAAAGAAACGGGAATCAAACTAACCGAAAGCTTTGCGATGTATCCTGCGGCTTCTGTGAGTGGTTGGTACTTTGCACATCCAGATACCAAGTATTTTGGATTAGGCAGTATAAGTGAAGATCAAGTTGAAGATTATGCCAACAGAAAAGGTTGGGATAAAAGTAAATCCGAAAAATGGCTTGCACCCGTTCTAAACTATAAATAACCAAAGCATTCAATATAATTATCAAACTATATAATATATTGATACATTTGCATATATCAATGGTTCGGTAACAAATTTTAAATCGCTGATAACCAGCATATCAAGATAATGGCAGCAAATCCTATAAATCTCAAAAATTCGATTACTTACTCGAATTTGATTTATAATTTTACAGGAATTACCGAACCATTCATATATAATATATATGTAGCGCAATGAGCGATAGTGCAGCACCTAATAATAATCAAGAGAATTACGACGATGAAATATCATTGAAGGAGTTGATATTGAAGTTGCAAGAGTTTTGGAGGGAGCTTTGGCGAAACTGGTGGTTAATTCCTCTTTTTTGTCTTCCCTTTGTTGCTTACAATTTATATAATCATTTCAATTTTGAAAAGACGTATACTGCTTCCCTTACCTTTATGGTCAATGAAGATGAAGGTGGAGGAGGTTTAGCTGGAGTGTCTGGAGTACTCGGTAGCTTCGGACTGGGAGGAGGAGCAGGCGGAGAATATAATCTAGAGAAGATGCTGTCTCTCCTTAAATCTAGGAAGATCATTGAAAAAGTGATACTTAGTAAATCGCTTGTTGATAATCAAGAAGATTATTTTGCTAACCACTTCATCAAAAAACAAGATCTACATGCTAAGTGGAGTGAAATGGGTGGTGAAATAGACCTTAGTGAGTTTTCATTTCAAAATAACGATGTTAATACTTTTGATATAGCGCACAACACTGCTTTAAAATTAATTCACAATTATATTATTGGTAACGCCACAAGAGGCATACCAGCACTATTGAATAGTACAATATCAGATGAGACTGGTATTATGGAGTTGACAATGGAAACTAAACACGAAGAGCTAAGCATAAATCTGTTAGAAGCTATGTATAGCGTGCTCAGTAAATATTACATTGACAAATCAATAGAAAAGCAGCTAAATACCTTTAAAGTAATTAGTGAAAAATCTGATTCTCTTAGCAGTGAATTGAGGAGTGCAGAATACGCACTGGCCAACTTTATGGACAAAAATAGAGGCTTATACAATCGTAAAGATCAG
>CALIEI010000051.1 GCA_938022165.1 uncultured Saprospiraceae bacterium
ACTATATTCAAGACATGATCTTGAAGAAAGAAGAAATTAGAAAAATTGCATAAAGAAAAGCCAGGTTCATAAAGCCTGGCTTTTTTGTTTATAAACCAATATGACGGAGCAAGAATTAATCAATCGTTTGGATACTCTTCCTATGGAAGAAAAGGAAGCTTTTATTAAGGAAACCATAAAAGCTCATCCGGACTATTTGAGGTTCAAAAACCGTCTAGCTAACCTGTACATCAATAAAGGGGAATTCCTAAAAGCGAAATCACTCCTTGAAAAGGAACTTGATCAACAATATAATATACACCTTCAAATTACATTAGGTAATCTTGAACTTAGGTGTAATAGTCTTGAAGCTGCAAGAGAGACAATAGCTTTGTTGAGAAAAAAAAATCCGAAGACACCGCATGGCTATATACTTTTAGGTAGATTGCATAAAAAAGAAGGTAATGACATAGCTGCTATAAATGCATTGCAAGAGGCGCATAGGATCAATCCAAATCTAATAGGGCCGATTCTAAACTTGCAGGAGATTTACTTTAAAAATAGTGAGCTACAAAAAGCAAAAACTATCCTCTTATCGGGGTTGAAGCATAAACCAAATAATTACTTCTACTTCATGCGATTGGCACATGCTTGCTTAAATCTTGGAGAAAAAGATGAAGCTGGACTGTACTTTAAAAAAGCTAGAAAAGCAGCTAATAATGATAATCAAGCAGGAAATGCTGCTCTTCAATTGGCAGTAATTAAGAGTGATCAATTCTCTGAGGATAAGATCATTCTTCGCTTACAAGAATTTAGCAAACAATATCCTAAGCACGTTGGTTTGAGACTGAATTTGGTGCGACAGTTAACCAATGCAAAACAATACAAGAAAGCGCTAAATGAAATAGAGATCCTACAATCAGTGGCGCCAAAGGATATGCGCGCTATTGCTAGTAAAGCGACTATATACCATAGACAAGGGCTCAATGAAGAAGCTGAAATTTTATGCGATCAAATTCTAGATAAAAATCCAACTCAACTTAACAGCTTACTCCTAAAAGCTAACTTGCTACGCTTGAGAGAAGAAGTTGAGGAAGCATATTTACTGTATAAAAAAGGAATTGAATCCCATCCAAATAATCCGTGGCCCTATGCCGGCATGGGACAACTACTATATCAAGAGGGAAATATTGATGAGGCCTTTAAAATATTGGAAACAGGCATAAAAGAGGCAAATAATATAAAGCCTTTAAAACATAAGCTCATTCAGTTCTTAATGAATTCTGGTGCATTTGATAACGCACTTAATTTAATAACTGAGTATCGAAAAGGTTCTATCAATAATGATCTACAGCTTTCTTACTTAGAAATGCAATTATTCCAGAGAAAAGGAGATTTTCAAAAAGCGAAAACACTTGCCAAGGACTTGCTTAAAGATTGTGCAAAAGATTCAGTTTGGGAAATCAGAATTTTGAATTTTCTATCGGCTACTGCATATTTAGAATATGACTATTCAACTGCTGAGTCAATACTTACGGATATCGTAAATAGATCCGATGATTCGAATATGCCACGTAATAGACTGGCATTATTGTATGCATTAAAAGGCAAACTACAACTAGCTCAACAGCAATTAAAGATTGCGACAAAAGAAATTGAAGAGAAAGAAACCTCTGGAAAAGTGCTTATCCCATTGATAGGTCACACAGCCAAAGTGCTCAATGAAATTCTTATAAATCCTAGGTTAAAAGTAAAAGCGGCAGAAAGCTTTCTCTATGAAGGATCTGAACGACTAGAGCATCTAGCAAAACATAATGCAGAGCATCCAGAATACTTTGGTTTTTCTCTTTATCTAAGCAACGAGCTCAGATCACAAGGGATTCTAGAGAAGCTAAAAGATACCTTAAGAGAGCAGAAAATAAAACCAAGTATCCCAAAAACGATAATCCAATATTGGGATAGCGGCACCCCACCCTCTTCTGTAGAAAAAATAATAAAATCATGGCAAGAGCTCAACCCTGATTATGAATATCGATTGTTTTCGAGAAAATCAGCTTATTATTTTTTAAAATTTCAACTTGGTCGTGAAAGTGCACAAGCTTTTCTCAATTGTGAGCATCCTGCTATGCAAGCTGATTTTTTCCGCTTAGCCTACTTAAGTAAATTGGGAGGCTTTTATGCTGACGCAGATGATAAATGTATAAAATCCTTAAATACACTTGTTGAAAGTGGTGCAGAATTAGTATTAAAACTAGGCGATTTTGGTTGCATCTCGAATAACTTCTTAGGCGCAGCTCCAAACAATAAAATCATCACTGATGCCTATCAAAAAGGGGTACAAAATATGATGACTTATTTTAATGAAGGACCTTGGTTTAGATTGGGACCCGGACACGTAACCAAGAATGTAACTTATAATTTAGCGAATTACATTAAAGAAACAGACTTTAGAAAATGGCCTAAAATTTACACCTTAGATCAAATCGAAACCAGACAATTTATTTCGCAGCACCTCTCTTTACCCTACAAATCTAGTGACAAGAGCTGGTTTACTGCTGAGTACAAAAAAACGATTACTAAGACCAAATCCAAATCCGCCTAATCCTTCAGCCACATCTTCAAGAATACGGGTTCTCTTAAGGTTCCATTATTAGTTAAGCTGGCATATTGAATTTCGCAATGGTATTTTGCTTCTACCCAGGTTGATTTTTGCTCTTCTTCGATTACATCTTTAAATGGTTTTTTTGTCTCCTCCAATGTCTTTAACTGATTAAGTATTTGCTTCATCTTAGCATGATCAAAACCTGTCCCCACTTTGCCCATATATTTTTTACTTTCTCCATCAACATTCATCAAATGCAATGCACCAAATAAATTTGATCGATCACCTTGACCTTCGGTATAGCCAACAATAACGCATTCCATTGTTTGGCGAAATTTTATCTTTTGCCAAGCATCCGTTCTATCTCCGGGAGAATACCTTGCGGTTTTACGCTTAGCCATGATCCCTTCAAGTTCCATCTGCTTGGCAGCATCATAAATTTGATTCCCATCTTCAAAGAGCTCACTCTCTCGTACTAGGTTTCCAAATTTTAGTATCGGCCTCATCAAGTCTCGTCTCTCGAAAAATGGAAGCGAAGTCGTGAGTTTAGCGTTTATATGTAGACAATCGAAAATGTACATATATACAGGCTTTGACTTTGTAGCAGATGGTATGCCTCCTATCCTATGCATACGCGAAATGATATCTGCAAAAATAGGTCTTCCTTTATCATCCAAACAAACTAGTTCTGCGTCAAAAATGGCATGTTGTACCCTGCAAAATTTAAGTTCTTGAAACTCCGGAAACTTCTCAGTGATATCTCGACCAGAGCGACTAACAATTTTCAAATCATCGCCATCAACATAAATGATCACCCGTATGCCATCCCATTTGATTTCATATAAGAAGTCTTGAGATTTTGTGGGTAATTCCTTTCTTACCCCTGCAAGCATTGGTTTAATTCCCGTTCGATACAGGTCTACAAACTTTGAATCTATCAATTCGATAATCCACTGATCATCTTTGGTGTTGTACATATTGTATACAGCCGAAATGTACTTTCCGCTTATCCTAAACTTTAATTTCTTTTTGTCTCGCTTTATCCAATCAAAAGTGCCCGTATCAAAGACCCACATCTCTCCTCCTCCATACTCTTCTTTTGGAATTATACCCTCAAAGTCAATATACTTGGCCGGATGATCTTCTGTTTGAATGGCTAGTCGTTTAACATTTTCTCGTAGAGGCAAACCCTTAGGAATCGCCCATGACTTTAGTACTCCATCTTGCCCCAAGCGTAAGTCAAAATGTAGATTAGTAGCATTATGCATTTGGATAACAAAGCGTCCGTTGACATCATTATCTGATACAGCAAGCGCATTATTGGGTTCGCTGGTTTTCTTAAAATCCCTTTTCGCTTTATAAGTATTTAATTTAGTATTTACCGTTTTTACATTTGACTTAGTATGTATAGAGACTGCCCTATTCCTAAAATCAGCCCATGGGTTACCTTTTTCTATTAGATATTGTTTTGCCTTTTCTAAAGTAAAATCACTAGCACTATCACTACTCATCAGCTCTTCCCAAGGTAGTGGCATCGAGACTGGCGCATGAAGTTTACCTCTTAATGAAAAAGGAGCGATGGTAGTATTTCCTGGATGATTTCGATATATATCCAAGAGCATTTTTCCTTTACGCTTATCTTTATGTACAAAGAGCGTACAATCCTTATTACTTGAAATAAATGACTTCATCATTTCTTTGATACCGATCATCACTTCACCATATGGCCAGTTTGGCAAAATGGGTACAGTTATATGAATTCCTTTTCCTCCGCTTAGTTTACCTAGCGGTTGATAGCCATGTTCTTCCAGATGCTCCTTCATCTTTTTCGCAATTCCTTTGATATCACTAAAATTCCAATCCTCAGGAGGATCCAAATCAACAATAAACTGGTCAGGCTTATTTAGATCAGACAAAGTACTATTCATAGTATGAATCTCAAGAGCAGCAAGGTTGGCCAACCATACAAGATGTGCAGGATCATT
>CALIEI010000052.1 GCA_938022165.1 uncultured Saprospiraceae bacterium
CTCAGAGTTTTGCCTTAAGCTTCCTTCAGATTCCACCTCACGATGGACACCCTTGCTCTTAGCTAGTGGTTAGCACTACTTACCTCCACAGTGGACTTTCACCACCTAGTTAATCCGCATGCACGGCACACGGGGCCATCCCGATCCCTCTATTCCGCACCGATAAAAAATCGGTACGTCAATCGGGACGGGACCACGTCATCCGCTAATATACCCTATCCCAACGCACCAGTCCGCCCATATAGGGTATGCCGCTTCTACCGTTTGTCCCTGCGCGCTCCGCTTGCTAAGACTGACCTAAGTCAGCCTTTTTACTACCTTTCTAACAAAAAAAAATGCCTAAGTATAAGTTGAGACTAGATATTGGCAATGGATATAGCTATTTTTGCTAAAAATCTGAAAATGAAGGTATTAATTCTCGATAATAACAAAACGAGAATTGAAAAAATAAAAGAACTGTTTGCAAAAAGCGGTTTGACTGGTCATCTCTTCCGAGATGTGAGTAGATTCCACGAAATGAAGGAATTACATAGCAATACTATGTTTGATATTCTGTTTGTTAATTTGGACTCAGAGACAAAAGAAGTTTTTAACTTTCTTGAAGACGAGGTAAGCCAATCCGCTCAGATCATAGTCACTTCTAGCCAAAACAATATGATGATCAAAGCCTTCAAGCATAATATTGCCGGCTATCTCACAGAACCATATGATATGCACGACTTTGAACAGGCCCTCAAGCGTATCCAAAAGAAAAACATTAGCACCTCTATAGAAGAAGGTAAACAAGACTATAGCCATTTTAAAAAACTTATCCACGATGGAGAGATCAATAGAATCGCGCTAACTACGCTTGACGGCTTTGTTATCGTACACTACGATGACATCATACGCTGTGAAGCCAACGGAAACTACACCTCCATTTATTTTCATGATGGGAGTTTTTTGATGCTCACTAAGACTTTAAAGCACTATGCATCAAGATTAGAGCCACATGGATTTTTTCGAGTGCATAAGACACATCTAGTCAACCTCAATTATATTCGCTCTTATATAAAAGGTAAAAATTCTTTTGTAGAGCTTAAAGATGGTTCCAATATTGAAGTATCTTCGAGAAAGAAACAGATACTAGTAGATATCCTAAATAATTAGACTTGTAGTGTGAGGTTTTTTCTGTTAATACATATTATTTTTTGGACTGCTCTGCTTAGCATTAGTTTTGGTCAAGATAGTGATCAAGCCGTCAAGTTGAGCGGGGCTATTAATTCGGACTATGCAGAACGTATGCCGTTGATAAGTCTAGATGGAAAAGCACTATACTTTGCACGAAAGGCTCATCCACAAAACATGGGCACCGAAAACAAAGATGACATTTGGGTCTCTTATCTAAATCCGCAAAGTCAAACTTGGTCAAAAGCCATAAATGTTGGATCGCCACTAAACAATGATGGGCACAACTTTGTCGTTTCTCTTAACGCTAGTGGCACAGCAATGTACTTGGCTAATGACTATCATCAAAATCTGAAAGATGCTATATCGTATACTACCAGAAATGGAAGAAGGTGGAGCACTCCATTCACTTTAGAAATTCCGGATTACAAAAATAAGAGCCCCTACGTCAGTTATCATGTCAGCAAGGATGAACGATATCTTTTAATCTCTGCCGAACAGGGAGACACAGAAGGTGAGCGCGATTTTTACGTATGCTTTAAGACCAACAAGGGATGGTCCTCTCCACTCAATCTTGGCAGTGACATCAATAGCGAAGAAGAAGAGAATAGTATCTTCTTAGCAGCTGATAATAAGACGGTATATTTTTCTAGCGCTGGTCATGGCGGTATGGGAGGCTATGATTTATTCATGAGCAAGAGATTAGACAACACCTGGACCAGATGGTCAAAACCAAAAAACTTAGGCCCTCAGTTCAATACGCCTTCAAATGATCTGAGTATTTCAATACCAGCATCAGGCGATTTTGCCTATCTAGCTCGAGGCCCTATCGACAATACTGATATTTATAAAATCAAAATCCCAGAAGACCTCAGACCAGCACCCGTTACCTTTATACAAGCGCAGTTGGTTGACGCTGAAACTAAAAAACCAGTGGATGGAAATATTTACTTCGAGTCGCTAAAAGAAAATAGCGATGAAGAAAGGAGCATATTCAATGGGCAAGCAGCAAACTATATCGTAGATCCTCATGAAGACACCGGCATCTACGCTCAAGTAGATGGCTACTTTCCTATCAGTACTTACTATGCAAATGAAGCCGATAACTTTGAAGGTATCGATAGTGACATTGAAGCATACTATGTCAACAAAGAACTACAGTCTCTGCAAAATAAACTGGATGATATCCAAAGAGAACTAAAAAGGCTCCAATCAAAAAAAGAAGAAACTAATAAAAACAACAAAAGAAGAAAATCAAAATCAGCCAAAGCCTCTAGGCAAAGTTCTTCTAGCAAATCAAGCACCTTCAAAAATGTAGGAGAACAAGAAAATGAATTGGATGACCTAAAATCAAAATACCAACAGCATTTTGAAGAAGGAAACATTCCTGCAAAAGAAACTGAAGTCAGCGCTAAATCATCAGACAGTGACGCACTCAAATCCGCTAGAGAAAAATATCAACAGTATTATAATAAAGACGAGACCTCAAAAGAAGACACTCCAGTTACCAATAATACTTCCGCAGAAATTAATGCCTATGCTGTGAGAATAGTTAACGACATGTTTGGTGATTACTATCCTCCAATAGTAAAAGAGGTAAGAAAAGAGGAAGCAGTCAACCTAAGCACAAAAGATATGGTCCGTCTCGAAGAAATCATCAAGTTGGACATCTCTGATACTTGGATACCATTAGTCAGTGAACAATTAAGCACTAGATATAAAACTAAACTTGACAAAGAGACTAGACTTATCCTTAAGAGAGATCTAAAGGATGATTTTGCTGATGCATTAAAAACAGAAGCAAGTCTTCTGATAAAAAGACAAAAAGAAAAAAACCTCAAGGCAAACATCCTAAAACAATTAGACACTCCAAACAAAAATATAGCTCCTACTAGTGATAAACTAGACAAAGAAATAAAAGCCCCTATCTATCAAGAAATAGAAAAAGAGCTCAGCCTTATACCCCTTAAAAAAGGCGCCGTGCTTACTTTGAATAATATATTTTTTGAGATGAACAAAGCAACACTAAAATCTCAGTCTGAATCCGAGCTACGACGCATTCATCAATTTTTAAAGTCGAATCCGAAACTTTCTATTGAGATTGGAGGACATACAAATGGCTGGTGCTCTCCAGAATTTGCCGTTGAATTATCTCAAGACAGATCAGAAGCGGTTTACCGATATTTTATAGATGAAGGGATATCCAAAAATAGACTGACCTACAAGGGATATGGAAAATCTGCTCCAATCGCAACGAATGATACAAAATCGGGTAGACGAAAAAACCAAAGAGTAGAATTAAAAATATTAGACATCACAGAATAGAACGTTCCTGTTTTCAGCAAATAACATTTAAGTACTGAACCAAAAAATGAGTAAAGAAATAAAACAAGAAGCCATCGAGGAGATCATGCAGCGTCTACAATCTACTCCTGATTTATTTAGTAGCCTCTTGGACGGTCTCGAAAAAGATCAACCGGCTATCATCAATTGGATTTTTTCTGAAAGTTTTGACATCCTAAATCAAGAGGAGAAACAATACTTTTTGTTTTTGGCATTGGTTATCATAGTTTCTATCATGGAGGAATTCTCCATAGATGAAATGATCAATCCAAAATTGATCGAAGAGGCTGAGGAGAAAAACTGGACTATACTTTCAGAGCAAAAAGTGAAATCATTTCGAGAGAAGGTGAATGTATTTTTTGACGGATATCCCCAAGAGGACTTACTAGCCTTTGTAGAAGACGCTTTGGAATTGGAGCATGAAGATCAAGTAGTCACTACTATTGGAAGACCTCCGATATTTATTGCTTTAAAGACGCTGATTGATGTCTTGGTGAAAGAGTAGAGGTGTGATACCATAGTTTTTTTCTTAGGTGACTTGTATACTTTAGAGATGCTTAAATGTCCTTATGTGTTTTACAGAAGCTGCTTAGTATTTTGAAATGAAGAGGGATTTTTGAAATTGGACCTAACGGACAGGGATGGCAGCTCATACATATTCTTTTACCACCGTAGAAACTGGAGGCTACTTTTACTTGCTCAAGGCACTTTAGTTCTTTCTAAGGTGCTTACTGATTCGCTATAATAATCAGAAATTAATTATTCAATTATCTGTATGCAGAAATTCGGTCAGTCCCAAAATAAAAAGGTGGTGTAGAATATATTCTACACCACCTTTTTTAATCAATTATTATTTAGAGATTAGTTGAAGATATATCTCACACCAACTCTTGCTTGCCATCTAGAAGAGAAAGCAGCAACATCATATGAATCAATATTTTCACCACTTTCTCTATAAGTATATAAAGGCGTAGTGCCATCAGAATCAAAGCTTTCAAAATTCAATAATTCATAATTATTGAAATCGCCTGGTACAAAATATCTCACACCCC
>CALIEI010000053.1 GCA_938022165.1 uncultured Saprospiraceae bacterium
TCTAGCACCGCATTGCCACGTTGACTTGCCGGCTCATGGTATTCGATAGTACATGCTTCTCCTTTGGTAAATCCCGTCGCAAATTCACCATTTTCTTTTTCATTTAGATTGGTGAAGGGTCCAATAAAATCTTTTCGTGAATCATTATAAATATAAAGTTTTCCTCCAACAGGTAAATCATACTTACTATAATTAAGATTTATAGTTTGCGCTTCAGGGGCGTCTATTTTAAGTCTCCAAATTCTATCTCCATTTGGCAAGTCGCTCCAAACACCTGAATTTTCAAAGGTGTAGTTCACTTCATGTAAAAATCCAAATCGAACGGGTATGCTATTTAATTTGTCATTTTCATCCTCTCGTATCAACTTGTTATAGTTCAATGTTGGCATTTGCTTGACTGGTGCTTTGATCAATTTTTTTTGATCAAAAGAAGGTGGAGTTCCTGCTTCGAAGACAACTTGACAATTAAGCGATAGGTTGAAAAATGTGGTTAGAACAAAAATGATTAAGTATGGAAATGATTTTGTGTATTGCATCGTGATACTTTTATTTAGGTTCAGTTCTAAATATATACTTTTTTGGGGCACTAAAAAATATAAAGACAGGAAAAGTCATCTAGCGGGCGTGGCGTCTTAGCCATAAGCCCTACAGGCTAAGGGATCGCAGTGGTATACCACATTCAGAGAATCCACTCTACTGTAATAAAAATAGTCTACAAAGAATGTGGTATAAGAACGTAGAGCCCGACACCAGCATATTTTTTTTCTTTAAAAAATATGCGCCGTGATCGCCCCAAAATTCAATAACAAACTTGACTTAATAGAAGTTTGAGTCCGCTTTAGTTTTACTATGCAGTGATGCAATCTTTACAAATACCCTCTATAGATATGGACACCTTCTGTATATCGTAACCTGGCAATGAAATATGTAGTGAGCGCTTCGGTTCTTCACAGGTAACCGTATCGCAGCTCTTGCATTTAAAATGGACGTGATTGTGCTGGTGTTGTTCTATGCTACATGAATGACCACAAAAAGCATAAAAAATATCGCTGCCTTCTTGATGCGCTTTATGAATAACTCCTTTTTTCATTAGACTTTCAAGTGTTCTATACAGCGTAACGCGATCGATCGGTGATAGCTTAGACTGAATAGCGGAATAAGGCATAGCTGACTTATACTCATGTAAAGCATTTAATAGCGCAAGTCGCGGCGCCGTAGCCTTAAGGCTTCTATTGTGAAGTAATTCCGTAAATTCTTGATTAGTCATAATGAATAATTTAAAACTTGAAGCTTATGCCTGTGGTGATACTCCGGCCCAAGTCATCGGCAAAATATCTTTGTCTATTGAGATAGTCTCTATACTCAACATCAAATACATTGTCGGCTTTGACAAAGAATCTTATTTTATTGTGAGGGGTAATGATATTTGTAGAAAACTTGAGTCCCAAAAGATGATATTGATCTGGAGGCGCAACAAAATCTTGTTCTTCTAGGATGTCATCCTGTGCAAAAACAAAACGGCTCTCTATAGCAAATTCAGTTTCCTCCAATTTAAGCTTTGAACCCAATTGAGTAAATGGTTTGACTCTGTAGATTAAGCGTGTATTTAAACTATTGGGCGGAATAAAAATAAGCGGAATATCTTGAGAAATATTGTGCCCGCGAATATAACTATATTTAATAGTCCCCAAAATAGAATTGCTGATAGTGGCTTGCGCTGATACATCTAATCCGTAAATATTAGCATCAGTCTGGGTGTACCTAAAAACTGGGAATGCGCCTCTAATCGTTAAGCGGAATTCATCCTGAGGATCCAGGTAAATATAATTTTTAAAGTGCTGGTGATAAGCTAATGCGTTGATGGAAAAATTGGAAGATGGCACCCACTTATATTCTATCGTATTTTTGAAAGCACGCTCTATTTGTAGATTGACATCTCCCTCCTCAATACCGCTTACTCCTTGATGTAAGCCAAAGCTATACAGTTCATTGATTCCCGGTGGACGCATGGCAAAACCTGAATTCAGATGAATGGTTTGCGTACTGCTTACATTGAAGCTAGCTGCTATGAGTGCGCTAAAAGTGTGAAAATTATTTTCAAATCTAACTATTTCACGCGGTAACGTTCTACTGATGGTAGGTACATTTTGATACTCGTAGTCGTAGCGTGCGCCCAGATTAATTTGATATCTATGTTCGTTAAACACCAAGGTCCCGAACGCTCCCGTACGCCAAGAACGGTAATCTGGAACAAGTGGTAATATGCCCGTCCCTGGTACATTGTCATTTTCTGTACCGATACTCTGAGTACCTAACTTGAGTATCCAATGCTCTTGAAACTCCTTTGTATATTTTAAGTCTGCATGAAAACTGGTTTGCAGTAAACTTAGTGCAGGGCGATTGTCTCGATCCCCTCTCCTGACATCAAATTCCTTGCGGTCATTGATCTGGCCTGCTATAACTAAGTCTAAGACTTGATGATCATCAATGAAATATTTTACTTGTGTTTTTGCTAAGTGATGCGAAACGTCTTGTCTAGGATTCTCAATGCCATAGTTAAAATCTGGCTCTGTAAAAAATGGAATGTCTCGGTCTAAAGCTTGCTCTAGATCTGTTAGATTTCCAATATGAGAACCTCGCAGTACACCAATAATCGTATTAAATGTACTGGCATAAAAATTAAAGAAAATCCTCTTGCTCCAAGACTTTTCTAGTTGTATGGAAAAGTTGGCTTCTTCCAAGCCTGTATTGTTTAAAAAATAATTTGGTGTTCTTCGATCACCGTATTTTTTGAGTGTGCCGTTGACCCTCCATGCAACTATTGGGGAAAATTGTTCTAGGCGAGTATTTATGTTGTGCCCTCTCCCATTGGTTTCATAAGAATAATTAACCTGACCATGAAGGTGGTCTTCTTTTTCGATGGGCTTGGGTTCTACAAGCACTGCACTCCCTAATGTAACACCTCCATATTCGATATTGCTGGCGCCTTTGAGTACGATCACTTTGTCTGCTGCGTAGGGGTCTATCTCTGGGCTATGATCGTTGCCCCATTGTTGACCGCTTTGCACAATTCCGTTATTTAGGATGGTGAGCCTATTACCGAACAAGCCTTGCACAACTGGTTTGGCAATGCCCGTTCCATTTTTGATCAAGTGAACACCAGTTTGTCCTTCTAATAATCCGCCTAAATTTTTATTGGTATTGTCTTCTATTGTTTGTCGGTTTACTGATTCACTGGCTTGATTGATAGACTCGCTGGTAAGGCCTTCAACAACAATCGTGTTGAGGGCATGGGGCATGTGCGCAAGTTCGATAGTAAGCGTGGTATCCCTTAAAATATCGATTCTCATTTTGATGGCTTCGCAACCAATGTGCGAAATATTGAGATGGAACTCGCCGGAACAAACTTGCTCTATTTTAAAATTACCTTGTTGATCAGTGATGGTACCAGCAGACATTTCCTGCACATAGATGTTCACGAACTCCAATGGAGTTCGTGAAACAGCATCTATGATAGTTCCTTCGATAGTATGAGCACAATCTTGAGCCCATAAATTTATTTGTCCTAGTAGAACTAGAATTGCTATGTAGCTTATTTTATTCAACTCGTACAGTAAATTCTACTTCTATATCAGTCTCGCCTCCTGCGTTATCCTTATTTCCATCGGACACACCTTCTGCGCCTTTGTTAGGTTCATGCCTTAAGGTAATCGTAAGTGTACCGATGCCTACATCACCAGTGGTCAATGTGGTGGCTAGACCGAGCGGATTACCTTCAGAATCTTCATCTGCATAGGTAACGTTCAGACCTGGCAGATCTGATTCAAAAAAGAACTGATGATCTAAGTCTTCTTCTCTAACTTCTTCTGCAATATCTAGTGGAGGCATTACAGTTGCATCTAACAAGCTTATGCTACCAGTGTAAGTTTCATTGGCGCTAACATTAGCGTTAGTAATGTCAGGTTCGACTCCTCCATCTCCATCTAAATCTAGAAAACTAAAAGTGACTACTTCACCTGTAGAACTTGTTAAAGTGTAAGAAAGGTTAGTAATTAATTCTACTGGCATTGGAATTTTTGGATCGTCATCATCACCGCATGAAAAAGTACCCAAGGCTAAGATTGCTCCGATAAATAATAATAGATTCGATTTCTTCATTTTCTGTTTTAATTTTTATTCTGTTTATAATTCAACAGAAGCAAAGGTAATATCTTATTGCAACATTGTTGCATTTAGGGTGATTATTTTTCATGTGACTATCGGGTAGTAATCATATATACAATTAACTTAATTTGTAAAAAACTGAATTAGAATGGATTAAATCAATCGTTTCATTTTTTCTGAGATAAAAAAGAATTGATATTGAGCCAATCACAAATCAACTCTTGGTAAACACCGCTAGGCTTGGATCTGTTTTTAAACCTGAATATTATTATTTGAAGAGCAAGATTAGACTTAGGTGGGTAAGGCAAATATTTTACTTAGTGATAGTAATAACGTTTTACGGCAGCTAGTTTACCATGTATAATTTCTCTTTCTTCTTTGATAAGACCATTGCCTAGGTAGTCTATTTCTCTTTCAACTATATCTCTTGGTAATAAGATTTGACGTCCTTTTACACCAATTATTTTTTGCTTACAGCAAGAATAAACTTTTGAATAATCTAATTCTTGATTTTCGTTGTAACGATATTCTGCAACTAGCCCTCTTCGTTTACGGCCTTTTATTTTTCGAACAACAAACACCTTTGACTTTTTACCATAAGGGGTATAATAGATTCTAAATTTATTTTTCTTATTTAATTTTGTAAGTACTTCATTCAATCTTCCATGGCCATTATATTTATAGCTTTCTGTTCCAATCAACTCTCCGTTAATCACCCATTTTTGTTTACTTAGCTGATTATCCTTATTGTACTCCAAAGTATTAAGCGCTTCTAATTTATCCTTTTCGATATTATAACTCTCTGAACTAATTTGTTGATTATTTTCATTGTATTTATAGATTGTTTTAGATCTTAAGATTTTTTCATCTCCTAAATATGTATTCCTGATGCTTAGGGTCGTGTCATTATCGTATTGGTATTCATAAATGCTCCCAATATTCTTGTCGTCCGTATAATCCGCATATATAATAATATCAAGAGGTAAACCCGCTTTATTAAAATTCCGCTCGACCGTTAATACCGAGTCCTTTAGCACTTGACCATCTTCAATAGTGTAATTGTAACATTTGACTTGTGCAATATTATTCAACTGTATCATCTCAGGCGGATTGCCCTCGTAATGCGAAAGTGTATTGAACAGAAAAAAGAAAAGAATATAGTTCATTGTTTCGATCACTTATACTCATCGGGAGTAATGGAAACTTTAGTTATGAATTCTCCATTAACATCGTTATAGTAATAGTCCATTATAACATTGTTATCTCTAAACGCTTTCATATCGGGACTCGTTTTTACAATATTTATCATTCTTGGTTCAATCTCTTTTTCTAATGCTTAAACATCTAATTCATCAACAATCCCATTTATAAATGTATAATTGTACCGAAATACATTATTGGGTAAAGCAGTTGTATTGTCTAACCTAGTTTCACTATCGACCATCATTGGACAAGTCTTATTTATTTCACTTGCTATCTTCATTAAAGACTTATCAAGTGAAGGTGGGGCGAATAAGAACTGTTTTACTAAGATATAAGCGAGCATGCCGACTATTACTCCTACGATAGTCATGACTTGGCTCTTTTTTTTGTTTTCATTTTCCATTAGAAATATATTTTAGCACGTCCAATGTAATAACCTATTCATCCTAAGATGCATTTTTGCGTGGCAATTTACGTGTCTATGGTTATCTAGTTTCCACTGTAGACTTTAATTCAATTTTGAAATTAAAGATATAAAAGTAAGTTGGAACTAACTGTTAATAATAGATTGCACTCTACTATTCACCCCAATTGGTAAATACAAGGCGTGGGCGTATAGCCCAAAGCCCTACAAGGCTAAAGGATCGGCGCGGTATACCCTATTGCTTAGGATGGAGGCGCATGCAAGGGTGTAGGAGCAGAGAGCCTGACACCAGCACATTATTTTTCTTCAAAAAAATGTGCGCAGTGATCGCCCCTAATAAAAATAATTAAATCGAAAGAGCATATCTTACTATATCTAAATATGTTTACTTACAAACTTTGTGACTTGATGTTCGGACCATAGCATACCGTTTCTATTGTCTCCAGAAAAGCCTACATGACCTCCATACTTTGGAGCTAGAAAATAAAAGTTTGGATGATGCTCAGCGATGGCATAAGGATAACAGGCGTCTCCTAAAAAACTGTCATCTTGTGCAGAAAGTAAGAGCGTCGGAATATTTACTTTAGACAAGCCAGGCAAGCTGCTGCAAGTCTCCCAATAGTGTGTAGCGCTATCAAATCCATTTACCTTAGCGGTAAACCAGTGGTCAAATTCTTGAAAATTTCGTGCAGAAAGTAGCTGATCATAATCCATATCTGCCAGCAACATATCTTTTTTGAGTCGGACCTTTTCACGAAGATTATGCAAGAAGCGACGCATGTAAATAAGGTTGCGCGGCTCTCCAATTTGAATAGCGCAGGAGGTCAAGTCTACCGGTGCAGAGACTCCAATAGCTACCTTTATTCTCGGATGTATTTGATCAGCATGGTCTCCGGTGTATTTGAGAACAATATTACCACCTAGTGAAAATCCAAGGATAACAATTTCCTTATAAGACATACTTTGTAAAACATAGTCTATCACTGATTGTAGATCCTCCGTACTACCCGAATGATAGGTCTTCAACATACGGTTGGGCTCTCCACTACAGCCTCGCAAATTTACACGTATGCTATCAAAGCCTATCTGATGAAATGCACGCGCCATACCACGCATGTAAGGTCGATCAGCAGCTCCTTCTAAACCATGTAATATGATAACTACTCGATCATGTTGCTGATAACTACAATCCAAATCCATAAAATCACCATCAGCCAATTCTAATCTGTGACGAATGGAATCGAAGCTTGGCACCCTACGAAATAATGCTGTGCTTATAGTATTGAAATGTGCAAACCGATGGAGCAGACTGGGTCTAAAATCTACCTCTTGGATGTTGGGCATAGTTTGCTTTAGTTCATTTCTGACTTATAAACAACACCGTCCTTCATCACAAAAAGTACATTCCCCATTTGTGTCATGTCCTCTAATGTATTGTCAGGAACAGCGATGATGTCCGCTAACTTTCCTGCCGTGATGGTGCCTAATTTATCTGTAGTACCCATCACTTCAGTAGGCACTCGTGTAGCAGAAATTATGGCTTCTATAGCCGGCATACCTACTTCTGTCATATAGACAAATTCATACGCATTTTCACCGTGTGGAAAAACGCCTGCGTCTGTTCCAAAGCAAATCTTGACGCCACGCTTATATGCTTTGCCAAAGGTCTCTTGGATAAGTGGACCCATTTCTAAAGCTTTCGGGACAACTACTTCTGGAAAAAATCCTTTAATCTTGGCTTTCTTTTCTACGTACTTGCCTGCAGAAATAGTAGGCACTAGATAAGTGCCTTTTTTGATCATGAGATCCATTATTTCTTCGTTCATTTTGGTGCCATGTTCTATAGTAGTGATCCCTGCTTTCACAGCACGCTTCATCCCTTCGACTCCGTGCGCATGTGCCGCAGTGACATAGCCATACTCATTAGCTGCCTCCACAATGGCTTCTAATTCGGCATCTGAAAACTGAGGCCCTTGCCCGTCTTTCGCTACACTTAGTACACCACCCGTAGCCGTTATCTTGATACAATCTGCTCCATTTTTGTAGCGCTGTCTCACTGCTTTGCGCGCTTCCTCGGGAGAGTTGATAACGCCTTCTTTTGGTCCAGGGTCACCGACTAGATCTTTTCGCAATCCATTGGTCGGATCTGCATGCCCTCCAGTGGTTGCAATGGCTTTTTCTGCTGTCAAAATCCTAGGGCCAACAATATGTCCTTTGGCAATGGCATTGCCAAGTGATACATTAACGCCTGATCCTCCTAGATCACGCACGGATGTAAATCCAGCCATCAATGTTTTGCGACAATAAGTAGTTGCTTTCAGGGCAACATCAGCTTCGTTCAAACGAAATCCTTCCTCATATCGCTTAGGGCTCGATTGGTGTTCAATATGGACATGCATATCATGCAGTCCTGGCATCACCAATTGTTCTTTCAAATCAATCACCGTTGCATCTGCTTCTGAAGGGTCAGTATATCCATTTTGAATATCCATGATTTTCTTACCCTCAATAACAATCGTTTTTTCTTTTTGTACTTTTTCGTTTTCTGCGGTGATCAATTGCCCGCAGTGCAGATATGTTTTTTGAGCTTGGAGAAAGGTAAAGCAGGTACCTAATAAAAAAGTAATGGCTAATAATCTTTTCATATCAATTCGGATTTTGGCTTGTGTTGTTCTAATTGTAAAAATAGTTTTATCGTTTCCATTGCAGGAGCAACGTCATGAACACGTAGAATTTTTGCGCCTTGTCGTAGCGCTTCAAAGTTGAGAACTGATGTACCATTGAGCGCCTCAGCAGCACTTTGATCTAACACTTTATAGATCATTGATTTTCTGGATAGTCCAGCTAATATAGGCCAATCTAGCATTTTAAAAATGTGCATTTTTTGCAACAGTTCATAATTGTGGTCGATTGTTTTTCCAAAGCCAAATCCTGGATCTAAGATCACGTCATGTAAGCCGAGTTCAACTAGCTTAGCTGTTTTTGCAATAAAATAGTCTAAGACCTCTTGTGTTACATCTTTATATTGAGGATCAGATTGCATATCAGAAGGTGTCCCTTTTATGTGCATTAATACATATGGGATTTCTTTTAGTCCTGCTACTGTTTCGTACATTTTATCATCGAGACTGCCGCCTGATATATCATTTATCATAGCGGCTCCTTCTTGTACACAAATTCGGGCCACTCCTGCCCTAAAGGTATCAATAGAAATGATTGCATCGGGAAATTCTTTTACTATAGCTCTTACTATAGGCAATAGTCTAGCTAGTTCTACTTCTTCATTGTGCAAGTCTGCTCCTGGTCTAGTGGAGATGGCTCCAATGTCTAGAATGGTAGCCCCTTCTGACAACATTTGTTCGGCTTTTTTCAATGCACTGACAAGTTTGTCATGCTGACCACCGTCATAAAATGAATCAGGGGTAAGGTTGAGTATCCCCATCACAATCGGTCTTTCAAGACTGACTAATCTGCCGGCACAATTGAGCGTAAGATGAGGATTGAACATAAAATATTTATTGGCTGTTTTCAGGCCTAAGGTAAGCAATTATTGAGTATGCTCAATGTCTTTAATTTAGTTTTGGCAAGTAGCCAAAATCAAATAAATGGGTCATATGTCAAGGTCTTTTGCTCAGGACATTGGAAGGCCACTCAATGATTTTTGCGGACGATCAAAAATAGAGAGGGTTTCACTTTTCAAGAATCGAAAATAGCAACTATCTTATTACATATAAATTATAACAAATCCATATCCATACTTCCCTGAATTTGTGTATCTTGCGTTCATAAACAGCAAATTTAATAGCATGTTTGGCAGAAATAATGAACGCGCATCTCGTGAAGAACCACCTTCATTTTTGAGATCTCTTTTAACTCTTGTTATCGCAGGTGTTTTCCTTTTCTTTGGATACAATCACTATAAAAAAGTTACTACTGGAAGTAGTGGCAGTGGTGGGATCACGGACATCTTTACGCCCAAAGGCGGAAGCTATCAAAAGAAAGACTTCAAAGTAAAATATCGACCTACTGATTTTACCTACAAAATCGATGATGAGTATACACTAAAGCTCTTATCTGATCCTAGTAATAATAGAAAAGAGTTCAATAACTTTTTGTACGAATACAATATGGCGCTCATCAACCATATGGGTAAACGGATGGGCTTCACTGACAGTTTGATGATCAGTGCAAGAGACCGATATAATGATCACCATGCCTATGTCAAGGATTTGTACTATAAAGATTTTATGCGTTTGCGAACAGGCGCTAACAAAGCGAGCGACACTTGGTATCGACAAGATCATACCAAAGCTGTTGAGGCATTTAATGAGGTGAGTTCCAAATACACTTGTTTTATAGTAAATCACATCCTAACTAGTATACTAGAAACAAAAGATGGTTACTTAAAAGTTGAAGGTAGAAACATAAATGAACCATGTACAATTGCTTTGAATGAAGGTATCTCTCCGATGATAAAACGCTTAAAAGAACAAGCCGTAATTGATGATTTCGCTAGATCGAGAGGAATGCTTTCAGAAAAAGTGGAAAATACCATTTCTGAATTAGCGACCATGGAGGTTAGAGATAAAAAAGGACTCAAGCGTAAATTGCAATCGCAGGTCATGGGCTATAATGTTTCTTCTACAGAAATAGATATTTCAGCCATCAGTATTTTAAAAGCTGGATTCAAACTAGATAAGTATTTTGATATCAAGATGTATCAGCAGAGTAAGAAACTAATTGTAACGCTTCCTCAACCTCAAATTCTATCTCATGAGGTGTACCCTAGAGTAGATAAATTGGATGTAGGATGGATGAGAAGTATATCTGATGCTGACTTTAATGAGAATTTTAACCTTTTAAGGGAACAATTTAGAAAAGAAGCGGTAAATTCAGATATTTACACTAAGTCCAAAACAAAAGTTAAGGACATACTCCACATCCTTTTAAGCCCTTTATTATCAGACGGTTACAACTTAGAAGTTAAGTTTGAAGGAAATACTTCTCGAATTGAATTAAGAAATTGATGGTTTCTTCACGGAAGCACACTGTTAATAACAGCTTGGTGGCATTTCTTGGCAAGAATATGGATGCATTTTAAATAAAAAACCTAGCCCCCTGATAGAATTAGTAAGAAAAAGCTTGATGGGCGCAAAATTGTAAAGATGAATACATTGTTTAAAACCCTCTGTACTTTAATAATTTTCATAGGTATTTTGACTACACTCATAGGTCAAAACAACGATATAGTTACCACCAACAACGCTAAACAATCTCTACAGATCGCCCAAGATCTGTTATCTAATGGTGAGAATCGAAAGGCTATTAAGCAATTAAAGCATACGATCAAGATAAAGAAAGAATTTGCAATTGCGCATAGACTATTAGGCAAAGCCTATTACGATATAGAAGAATTCGAACTAGCAGTTGAAGCCCTTGAAAGATCATTTGATTTTGATCGTAAACTTTCCAGAGCCGCATTTTTTGAAATAGGTGACGCTTATCTACGACTACATAATACAGAGAAAGCAGAATACTACCTTGGCATCTATCAAGAGATGAAAGACAAGCGCTATGCAAATGCACAAAAAGAAAGCGGCTTAGAAAAATCGTACGACTTATACTATGAGGCGAAGTTGAACAATTTAGCTTACATAGAAACACTAGACACTACTCTAAACAAAGATATAATCATCTACCCTTTGACTAATGTAAATTCGGAAGACGACGAATATCTTCCAAGTTTAAGCAATGATGGTAGATATTTACTTTTTACCAGAGAAGTAGATAAGGTGCAAGAAGATATCTTTATCACAGAACGAACAAAGGAAGGATGGGGCGACGCCAATGAAAATCCAATTCGCATAAATACTTCAAGAAACGAAGGCATGGCTAAATTCGAGCCGCACAATAGAAGAGTCTATTTTGCAGGCTGCCAGCGTAGTCCTGACAAGATTGATTGTGATATTTATGAAAGTGAGTTTAAAGATGGACAACTAGATAGCGAAAAACTAGCTGATGACAAGATAAACTCTCCTTCTTGGGATTCACAGCCTTCCATTACTTGTGATGGCAATATATTGTTCTTTGCCTCTACACGCGAAGGTGGTATAGGCGGCTCCGATATATGGTTTTGCACAAAAGACGAAACAGGAAATTGGTCTTACCCTCAGAATGCTGGAGTCAACATTAATACGCCAGGAGACGAAGAAGCTCCATTTGTCGCAAAAGATGGAATGCATTTATATTTCACTTCTAACTATCACCCCGGGCAAGGAGAGGGAGATTTCTTTGTGTCAAAAAATGAAAATGGGCATTGGGGACCTGCTATAAATTTGGGATATCCTATTAACTCTCCGGGAAAAGAACTTGGCCTATTTGTAACAGACAATACAGAGCATGTCTACTTTGCATCTGCTCGTGAAGGAGGTAAAGGAGGATTAGATTTATATTTTGCTAAAATGCCCGATTTAAATCGTCCCAAAAAAGTATTCCCTGTAGTTTTAAAAGTAATTGATAAGTTCACTAAAGAACATATACCCAATCAGCAAGTAATCGTTGGACACAACAATAAGAACTACAACTATACTAGTAATGATGAAGGCAATATCTATATGTGTCTAGCTGCCAATCAAGCCTATTCTTATCGCATCAGCAGAGAAGGATATAAGTTTTATGTCGAAGCGCACTTTCTAGAAGAATATATTCTAACCGCTGCACAGACATTATACCTAGAAATGGAACCTAAGGTGGACAAGCCTGCATTTGTAGGTGAAGATCGTCATACTAAAACAATAGTGCAAGTTTATTTTGACGTCAACTCTGCGGAGATTCCTGATAAAGATTTCGAAAAACTAGATCGCATCTCTCGGTTGATCAAAAAATATGATGATTGGAATGTAGAAGTTGTTGGCTTCGCAGATAGTACTGGAGACAAAGATTATAACTATAAACTTTCTCAGAAAAGAGCAGATAATGTAATAGCCTATCTGGCCACTAAAAGTACCCAAGAGATAAAACAAAATATCCAGTCTTCTGCTCAAGGTGCAGTCACGCAAACCATGACTGAAGAAGAAAAGAAACAAAGTAGACGGGTAGATGTGATCTTGTCTCGCTAATTAGAGATCCCCTGTAAAGCACGTTTTAGAATTAAATTACCTCATTTATGTTATTGCTTGTTAAGCATTTGGAATGCTGCCAAATTGAGCTTATTTTTGGATATTACAATAGTGGAATGATTCGGTAATTTTTGAGAAATTATAAATCACAATGATTTAAGTGTTTGATCATCTACTACTTGGAAAACCAATCACTACGAAACTCAGCATGCTGGTTGTCAGCGATTTAAAATTTATTACCGAACCATTGTGAGTGCAAAAGAAGATAAATTGGGAGACGCAAATACGAACACAAACCCCACCTCAACATACAAAGTTTCAAGGTCCAAAGTTTTCTACGCTATAGCCTTTTTAGGGGTATTCGTTTATATGCTTTCTTATTTGGTAAGGGATAATACTAGTACCGCTACCCCACTTGTCAATGTAGATCAAGGCATTGGCTCTTTCCCTATTATTGAGCCTACTCAAAAATTTGGCTTTGTTTTAGACACATTTGATGTGTTTGAAGGAACCATCAAGGAAAATGAATTTCTTGCAGATATTTTATTGCAGCACAAAGTTGACTTTGTAGCTATTGATCGCTTAGCAAAGGAGACGAGAGACATTCACGATGTACGTAGTCTTCGAGCAGATAAACCATATACTATCCTCAATAGAGACACTACTAACAGCGCTGATTATTTCATATTTGAACCTAATCCATATCACTATGTAGTGTACGATTTAAAGGTGCCAGCAAAATCACAAAAAGTAAAACGCCCTATTGATAAGGTCATAAAAATGGCCTCTGGTGTCGTAGATGGATCACTTTGGAATACTATGCAAGCCAATGGGCTCAATTATGAATTAACAACTAAAATGGAGGACGCTCTAGCTTGGTCTGTTGATTTTTATCATATCCAGAAAGGAGATAAATTCAAAGCCTACTATGAGCAAGATTTTATCGATGGTAAGTTAGTTGGTATAGGTAAACTATTTGGTGCCTATTATGAAAATGCAGATCAAGAATACTACGCCGTTAATTTTGAAACGGAAAAACACCACGGCTTTTTTGACCTCAAAGGTAGACCTATGAAAAAGGCATTCTTAAAGGCTCCTGTCAAATACAGTAGAATCTCCTCTCGCTTTAGCAACAGAAGATTTCACCCTGTACTCAAAAGATACAAGTCGCATCTTGGTACTGACTATGCCGCTCCTAGAGGGACACCTATTATGAGTGTTGCTGATGGTGTGGTCACCAAAAGAGCATTTACAAGAAACAATGGAAATTATGTAAAGATAAAGCATGACAAAGTCTACTCTACTCAATACCTACATATGTCTAAGTTCAAAAAAGATGTCAAAGTGGGGACTCGTGTTAAGCAAGGAGATGTCATTGGCTATGTTGGTAAAACGGGACTTGCCACTGGCAATCACGTTTGCTATCGTTTCTGGAAAAATGGAAAACAAGTTGATCCGCGTAGACAAAATCTTCCACCGCCTGATCCTATGCCAGAGAAGGATCTTCCTGAATACTTTAAGGTAAGGGATAGCATCAAGCATATTTTAGATCAAATAGAGTTTAAAGAATTTCCAATCGCAACAGATGAAGAGTCTGATGAAAAAGTAGAAGGGGAAGAATCTGAAGCAGAAAAAACAGCTGTAAAGACTGAGGGCGACGACCAAGCAATTTAGTTTCTGTTTATTACCAATATTTACCTGTCGCTATAGAACTCTTTTAAGCGTAAAACCAAAGGTAGTTCCTATTTCTGGGGAGCTACGTACATGTATAGTTTGTTTGTGCGCTTCGATAATATGCTTTACAATAGAAAGCCCCAAACCAGAACCTCCAATATCTCTAGATCGATGCGCATCTGCACGATAAAAACGATCAAATAAATGAGGCAAATGCTTTTCCTCAATCCCTGGCCCATTATCCGCGATCTCAATCAATACATTCTGCCCCATTTCATAAAAGCTCGCTTTCACACGACCATTTTCTTCATTATATTTCACTGCGTTGGTGATCAGATTCATTAGTACTCGCCTAATATTTTCTTTATCGGCTATTACTGTAAACGTCTTCGCCGTAGTCTCGTTGAACTGTAGCGAAATATTTTTAGACTTAGTTATGAACACCTGATCTTTATATACCTCTTCTACCAAGCTTCTAATGTCAAACTCTTCTATTTCCAATTCCAACTGACCAGATTCCAGTCTAGATATTTCGGTGAGATCATCTACGATGACCTGCAAGCGTTCGGCATTATTAGCCGCTCTCTTTAGATAGTCTACATTGATGTTTTCATCATACATGCCGCCTTCTATCAGGGTATGTATATATCCTTGAATATTAAAAATAGGTGTCTTTAGCTCGTGTGAAATGTTTCCCAAAAATTCTCTACGATAATTTTCAAGAGACTTCAAAGTTTGGATTTCTTTGTCTTGATCCGTTACAAACTTGTTCACATCTTTTTCTACTTGATCCATAGCATCATCCGTTGCAAACATAGTCCCCTTTTCACTTTTGCCCGCCAACTTAATATTATGAATATTTTTGTAGATCAGCTTTATCCGTTCATGGACAAAAAGCTTTATAGCCATCAATACTATCCCGTAGGTACAAAGCATGCTGATGACAACAAATAAGCCGATACGAATCATTCCTGATTGTGAACCTAAGACCGTTTCTTGTACTAAGAAATACAGCGTAAATACCAGCGTTATCGCAATACTAGTATAGATAGCAATCTTACGAAGACTGGGGTTTTTGAACATTACTTTTTGAAATTATACATTAAGCTTGTATCCGATACCCTTCACGGTCTTGATACATTTGTCTCCAAGTTTCTCTCTTATTTTACGGATGTGGACATCGATAGTTCTATTACCAACGATCACATCAAAGCCCCAGACCTTAGCAAATATTTCCTCTCTTGTAAATACCTTTCCAGGCTTTGAGGCAAGCAATTTGAGCAACTCAAATTCCTTCTTTACCATATCTACATCCTTACCATCTTTTTGGACGATGAATCTTTCACTGTCTATGGTGATATCTTTAAATTTAATCAGGGCATTATTGCTCTGCTTATTGTCAGCATTTGGCCTTCTTCTCAAGAGCGCTTTTATCCTACTCATCAATACTTTTGGAAGTATAGGCTTGGTGATATAATCATCCCCTCCATAATCCAATGCGGCTACTTGCGAATAATCTTCACTTCTTGCCGTCAAAAAGGCAATTATTGTATTGTCAAATTTTGAGTCTGCACGCAAGCGTTGACAAACTTCTACCCCATCCATTTTAGGCATCATAATATCCAATAATATCAGATCAGGATGCTCTACTTCCGCTACTTCAAGCGCCTCTAATCCATTATTTGCCATGAATACTTGATACCCAGCATTTGTCGTGTTATAGCGAATAAACTCCACTATATCTGGCTCGTCATCTACGATCAATATCTTAATATTCCCTGGTGCAGTATTGTCAATCATTTTTTCTCAATTACCGAAATGCTAAATTAATAAGAATTTTTAGGTTTGGTTTGGCAATTCTATTTTAAAGGCTTGGGCGCTTTAACCGGTCATCCGCTTGTATTCACTATTCTATACTACTATTCAGCTATGTGCTAGAGTCATATTCACTCATCGTTCATCTACCTCTAGCAAAAGCTTCATTAGTAGTCTAGATTAGCTCATATCGCTTCTACCCGGAGCGCAAAAGGATCAAATTTACTCAAAAACTACTGATATAGTATGAATTACATAAAAACTAAAGGTTAAGAATAAAATAGCGTTAAATAAACGAAATAGTATGTTTATGTCATTATATATCGCTTTAAATAGTCCAGTGCGTAAATATTCGGGCTCGGTCTAAAATTTGAACTTAACCCAGTATTATTATTCTCTTATTAGTTGAAAGTAAGGTCACCTTTTGATCACCCCCCGATCAAATTGGAAACCTTACTTTTTTTTATGTTTATACTTCTCTTTATAGGATTTTTTCTCCATCGTATCTAACCTCACCAAAACTTCATTATAGAATTTCGATAAATAATTTGGATTATTTTCTAATACCTCCAAACTATTCCGAAAATCTGATTCACTTATTTGATGTTTCTCATATACTTGATCATAATACAATTTAGCAAGACTGTCTTTAAGATCAAGTGGAGCATTCTGAATAGCTCCTTCTAGAATATGCACATCGCATAAGATGTCAATCAACTTTTTATCTTCAATGGGTAGCTGCATGCTTTTATTTCCACACGAACATAGAAGAAACGTAAAGCAGAATAAAAATACCTGGATAAAAATTTTGATAAGATTAAACATACAATTTAGGGTATATGAACGCAACTCTTTTTGTGTTAGTTGGTTCCAATTCCATCCAAGAACTAGCTGTTGACTCTAGCATAATTAATCCACAAGTAGGTACATTATCAATCATATCCCCATTAAAAGAGTTTGCCAGGTACGTGGTTGTTGGATTGTGTCCGAATATCAAAGCAAAAGATACTTTATCATCTATCATGGAAATACAATTCATAACATCCTCGATGGAGGCATGATATAAGTCACCATTTTTTTCCAATTGGCCCTCTTTTAGAGACATTTCCTCCTGAAAGGTTTTGGCAGTCGTATAAGCCCTAAGTGCCGTACTCGAAAGCAATAAATCAGGCACACCAAACAATTCTTGTGCTTTTGCCGCCATGATAGGTGCATCTCTTTTGCCTCTCTTATTTAAAGGCCGATCATGATCATTCAGATCAGGATAGTCCCAGCTAGATTTAGCATGTCTTACCAATCCAAGTCTAAGCATATTTAATTTTAAAAATTATGGAGTTAACATTTTAAAAAAGCACTAAACTAAACAAATAATTTACTGTTTAAGGTTTTAGTAAACTTAATCTTTCATCAAAAAACCGGAATTTAGACTATATTCGAAGCTTATGGGTTTTCAGCTAGCATATATCGAACTTCAAGTGTCAAATGAAATATATGAAATAGCCGAAAGACAGCTCGAAAGAAACTGCCTCACATCCTACTATAAGGCGGATAACTCACTGTGGACTGGAACTATAAATCTGGGTTCTAATTTTGAAGTTGAAGTAAAAGTAAAAGGTGGCAATGTGATCAACTTTAGCTGTGACTGCAACGACTACACCATAAAATCACCCTGTGTCCACATTACTACTTTACTGATTCAACTGAGAAGAGACCTGAATCAAAATATTGAAGCCCCAAAAAAAGCAAAAGAAACACAGGCTCAAAAAATAAAAATTTCGAAGCTATTAGAAAGTGTCGAAAAAGAAGATCTCTCTATTTTCATTCAGCAATATGCCAGAAAAAATAAAGGCTTTGCCAATGAGTTGAAGGCATTTTTGTCTTCGTCCATGTCAGATATTATAGAAACCTCTTACTATTCGCAGCTGATATTTTCTGCCATGCGGATCAATCGCAAAAAAGATAATACCATCAGCATAAAAGGTGCCTCTCACATCAAAACCATCACCGAAGAACTTTGGCTGCAAAGTCAAGATAAAATAGCAGCCAAAAAATACACTGAAGCAACAGCTATATTAAAAGCTCTGGCTTTGCAGTTGCCAATAATAATTGATAAGGTTTCAGATATTATTTTTTTCAGTAAACTTTTTTCGGATACCATCATCTCTTTCAACTCTTTTCCGAAGAACTTGATAAGTCCTGAATTAACAATTGAAATTTTCACTTTCCTAAACGAGGAATTGCCATTAAACACTATAGTAACCAATCAATTGGGTAAAGTGTACTTTGACACCTTACTTGAGATGGCTGACACTAAAGAAAAAAGAGAACAGCTAAAAACTACTTTAAGGAACGCTAAAAGACAAGCTTCAAAATGGTCAAAGAAAAACTATATCCGTCTCATTTTGATTGAGCTAAAATTAGCTACCGAAGAAGGTAACAAGGAGCAAGCCGAAAAATTAATCAACAATCATTTATCGCATCCGGATATCTTATTTCATGTCATCCAAGAAGCTGAACAAGAAGGAGATTGGCTGCAAGTAAGAAAATTTGCAAAGATTGGAATTAAGCAAAAATTAAACCCTAGTTTAAATAAAGTGCTATACCAATATCTTTATCAAGAAGCATTAACAAATAAAAGTAAGACCAGAATACTTAAATACGCAGAGCTACTATTTTTACACACATATGAGCTTCAGTACTTGGCTAAGATGCTTGAAAACGTAGCTGAAAAAGACCTGCAGCTAACCTTACGAAAAGTACTAATTAAAATGCATAGTACCCCTTTCCATATCCGAAAGAAAGAGGCTATCGCAGAAATATACTTACAACTTGATGATCAAGATGCGCTTTTTGAATACATAGAAAGGATAAAATCTCTTGACTTACTCCAGTTTGTAAGTGAAAGACTAATAGACACGCGCAAATCAAAAATTACTGAACTATATATCAGTTTAATAAAAGACTATTTGGCTTATCATTTGGGCCCAATACCCATCCTCAAAGTACGTAAAACCCTACTTCACCTCAGAAAGATGGGCGCACACAACATGGTGCATAAAATCACAGATGCACTAGCTCTCGAATTTTCTGAGCGCTCTGCCCTACTAGAAGAATTAGAAATTCTGTAGTTTTACTGCATGAAATGCGAATTATGGTGGGTAGGTAAAACGAATGCAGACTATCTCAAAGAAGGTATTGCTGTTTATACCAAAAGACTATCTAGGTACACCTCATTTGCCATCAAGGAAATAGCCGACCAGAAAAATGCCAAAAACCTTTCTACTAAAGAACTAAAAAATAAAGAAGGTCTGAGCATTTTGGAGAGACTTGAGCCCAAAGACTACGTCATACTATTGGACGAAAATGGAAAATCATACACTTCAGTGCAATTCGCTAAACAAATTGAAAAATTGCAAAACGCTAGCTATCAAAAAATAATCTTTATTATTGGTGGTGCTTATGGCTTTTCTGAGGCTTTATATCAACGATCGCAGACTAAAATGGCATTGTCTACAATGACTTTTTCGCACCAAATGGTCCGCATGATCTTTTGTGAACAATTGTATCGTGCCTTTAGTATAAATAATAACGAACCTTATCATCATCAATAGCTATGCAGGAAATTCTTCAATATTATCCACTTACAGCGGCTATCATAGCCATAACATGTATCATTTCATACTTGGCTTTTGAAAATAGAGAACTGCTGGACAAGCTTATTTTTCACCCTTATACTGTAGCTAGAGACAGTGGAGAAAGAGTGCGATTTCTTACCAATGGATTTATTCATGCAGATATGATGCACCTTGGTATCAACATGTATGTACTATACATGTTTGGCGGAACTATGGAACGCATTTTCGTTGCTGATCTCTTTGGTCCTGTGATTGGAAGAGTAGCCTACTTAGCTTTATACTTCGGTGCTGTTATCGTAGCTTGTTTTCCTTCTTATAGAAAACATAAAAACAATCCAAATTATAGATCGCTGGGCGCTTCAGGTGGAACCTCTGCTATATTGCTAGCTTATTGTTTATTCTACCCTTGGGCATGGTTATTATTGATGTTTGTTCTCCCTGTTCCTGCTATTGTTGCAGCTATCGGCTACTTATGGTACAGCTCATATATGAGTAAAAAAGCCTCTGACAATATTGCCCATGACGCCCATTTAGGCGGTGCAGTTTTTGGAATCTTTTTTACCTTGGTAGTAATTTTTGCATTTGCACCGGAGATTGTCCCAAATATGATTGAAGGTATTTTACAAGGGCCCGGTATGCCAAACTTTTAAATAAATATGTCAACAGACTTAGATAAAAACCCATGGCAAACACTCTCTATCGAAGAACGATATGACAACCCATGGATCAATATAACGCATAGAGAGGTGCTAAATCCAGCCGGAGGTCCTGGCATCTACGGCTTAGTGCATTTCAAAAATGTAGCGGTCGGTGTACTTCCATTAGACAAAGACTACAATACTTGGATTGTAGGTCAATATCGATACACGCTAGAGGAATACAGCTGGGAAATCCCTGAAGGAGGTGCTCCACTTGGTGAAGATCCACTAGACGCAGCCAAGCGAGAACTTAAAGAAGAGACGGGAATAGAAGCGACCAAGTGGACCCAGATCCTAGAATTAAACACTTCCAATAGTGTAACTGACGAATATGGAGTCGCTTATATAGCTCAAGATCTACAATTCGGAGAATCCGAACCAGAAGATACCGAAGACCTTATCGTAAAAAAGATTCCTTTTTCTGAACTGTATCAAATGGTAATGGACGGCAAAGTCAAAGATGCACTTAGCATGGTGGCCGTTTTGAAGGCTAAGGCATTGATAGATTCAAATATGATTTGAATCTTTTTGCTTGAACTTTAGGAACACCAACAATCCCAATATCGAAAACACCATCGCTACTAAAACACTATAACGTACCCCACTTGCGTTTTCTAAACTCTTACCAAACAGTAAGAGAGAAGGGAATAAAAGGTTTGCTAAGGATATCCCAATCTTCATCATAAAATTTCTCGCACCATAAAAGACTGCCGATAAAGACTGGCCGGTTCTCTCTTCCTCTTCATTCACGATATCTGCAATGATCACATTGGGTAGTACCCCAAATACAGCTAGAGCATAAGCCGTCAAAATCACAAATAGATAAAACATACTACTTAGCGAAATACCGATTAGAGGCATAAAAAAGATCGAAGCATACACTATAATAAAAATCACAAACCCGGAGATCATCATAGGCTTTTTGCCCATCTTCTTATTGAGATAATAAATCAAAAAGTAAAACAGAAAACTTAGTATAAACGAGAGTTCTAAAAACGTGGTCGCATCTGCTTTATCCATTCCAAACAACAGCGTAACATAATACACCATCCCCAACTGAATAAAAGTCAAAGCCAACCAATAAAACAAATCTGAGATCACAAAGAATTTGAAATTCTGATGTGAACTTATTTGGCCAAGTGCCTTAAGCAAGGAAGGACTTTCTGCATTTTGTTGTGCATATTTATTCTCATTTAAAAACAGAATGGGCACTAACATAAAAACCAATGCTATGCATGAAAAAGCAAAAACAGCAGCTTGAAATGCTTCTGTACTGCTGTAGGTGGCTTCAAGGCTCTCTTGTAAGCCATAAATCTGAGAGCCGCATATCATCGCCAAAGCAAAGGCAATGGATATAAACATACTTATCTTCAATCTATCATCTGGATGGTGACCTAGTTCACTGATCAACGCCGTGTAGGGAATCAAATAACCTGTAAAAGACACATAATAAGCAATCACTACAAACACCAACCATACAGAATTAGTCATCAAAGAATCACTTATGGGATAAAAAACTAAGAAAGCGAACAAGGCAAATGGAAGCACAGAAATGGCCATCAGTTTTTTACGCTTACCCATCTTGGATTGTATCCGATCAGAATAGGTAGCAATCATTGGATCTGTAAATCCATCCAATATCCTACCTCCAAAGCCGATGATACCAATTAAGGTCAAGCCAATAAAAATAGAACCGCCTTGAATAAATGCTGGAAAATCGGCACCCACATCTTCTGGTGGTGCATAGAAATATATCAATGCATTCGCTACACAAAAACTAGCTAATGCCCACCCAAACTGACCAAGTGCATAAATAATAACCTGTCCTGTGGTGGGCCTTTCTTGCATTAGGCTCCTTTGAAGTTAGCAGGCCTCTTTTCTACAAATGCTTTCGCACCTTCTACAAAATCTTCTGTAGCTGCACACTCCCCAAATCGAGCTACCTCGGTATCAAAACCATTTTCATCTTTACGATAAAAGTCATTGACTGTAGTGATCATTTTGGCCACTGCTACTGGTCCTTTGGTCGCTATTTTTTCTAGTATTTCAATGGACTTGTTGATTTCTTCTCCTGCTGGCACCACATGATTTACTAGACCTAATCGAAGCGCCTCGTCGGCTTTTATCATGTCTCCGGTAAGCAATAATTCCATTGCTTTTCCTTTGCCGATATACTGAACTAGTCTCTGAGACCCACCGTATCCGGTGATAATCCCCAAGTTGACTTCTGGTTGTCCAAATCTTGCTTTTTCAGAAGCTACCCGCATATGGCAGGACATCGCCAATTCATTTCCCCCACCTAAAGAAAACCCATTCACCGCTGCAATTACGGGTTTATTCAAGTCTTCTATTTTGAAGAATACATCTTGTCCACGCTTGGCTAAAGCGGAAGCAGAACTCGCCTCCAAACCGCCGAACTCTTTGATATCTGCCCCTGCTGCAAAAGCTTTTTCTCCAGCCCCTGTCACCACAACACCTGCCACACCAGCATCATCACGAACCGCCGTAAAATAAGTATCCAAATCAGTGAATACGCCTTTATTTAAAGCATTCATCGCACGCTCTCGATTGATCGTAACGATATCAATGTTACCTCTTTTCTCAACTGTTATATTCTCGAAATTCATTTTCTTTTTTTAGAAATTAGCTATTAGATTTTAGAAATTAGAAATTAGACGGTTATTCTAAGTGATTTGTTTTTTCTTTCATATCTCGAAAGCTGTTAGCTTTTAGCCATTAGCTGTTTATCCTAGGCAAATTATTTTTTGTTTCACATCTTAAAAGCTTCTAGCTATTAGCGCTTAGCTGTTAGTTGGCTATTCTAGGCACATTGTTTTTGTTCCATAGCTTGAAAGCTGTTAGCGCTTAGCTGTTAGCACTTAGCTATTAGTTGACTATTCTAAGCAGCTCGTTTTTCTTTCAAAACCTTTGAACGCTACACTATCAACTATCCTCCTCGTTTATAATTTATAATTCACAATTTATAACTAAAAAGCTCTCGTTTATAATTTATAATTCACCATTTATAATTAAAAAAAATCACCAATTCAACAAAGTCGCTCCCCAGGTAAAGCCCGATCCAAATGCTGCAAGGCAAACTAAATCTCCATCTTTAACTCTACCTTCCTCCCATGCTTCACAAAGCGCAATCGGCACACTTGCTGCGGTAGTGTTGCCGTATTTTTGAATATTATTATATACTTGATCGTCGCTCAGCCTCAGCGTTTTTTGGACAAACTGACTGATCCTTAAATTCGCTTGATGAGGAATGAGCATATTAATATCTGAAGGCTGCTTTCCCGCTTCGGCTAAAGCTTCCATGATCACTTCTGGAAATTTTTGCACCGCCATCTTGAACACAAACTTCCCTTCCATGTAAGGGAATACCTGCCCCTTCTCTAGCATAGTTGGAGTAACAAAGACATCCCCGTATTCATTCTCTTTTGAAAATCCGTAGTCTTCATCTTCCTCCAGATACTTATTGTGATATCCACCATGAGATCCCGGGCAAATGAGGGCTAATTTTTCTGCATAAGTACCATCCGAGTGGAGCTTTGACGTCAAGATCCCCTTGCCTTCTTCTTCTGTAGCTTGGACAACTACCGCTCCAGCACCATCCCCAAAAATCACCGAAATATCTCTACCTTCGGTAGAATAGTTGAGCCCCATACTATGCATCTCTGCACCCACCAAAAGTATATTCTTATACATCCCTGATTTGATAAATTGATCAGCGACACTGATACCATATATAAAACCGGTGCATTGATTTCTGATATCTAAAGCACCAATTTCTGTTTTGGTTATTCCTAATTCCCGCTGTAGTAATACCCCACAGCCAGGAAAATAATAATCCGCACTTAGGGTCGCAAAAATAATAAAGTCGATATCTTCTTTATTGATACCTGCTCTTTCGATAGCAATTCTTGCTGCCTTAGCGCCCATAGTGGTGGTAGTCTCTTCATATCTTTTGGCATACCTTCTTTCTGCAATTCCAGTTCTTTCTTTGATCCACTCATCAGAAGTATCCATTAGGGTAGACAATTTGTGATTATCTACGACCTGTTCGGGTACATATTTACCTATACCTGCAATTTTTGATTTAATCATGGTTATTTATTATGCTGACAAATATACCAATTAAGGGCTTTAACATATGTAAAATAAAGCCAAATCTTGGCAGAATACGGGCGATGCGAATAGCAGGAAGCCCGTAAGGACAAGTGGTGGAAGTGGTATACCTCAAAATGAGCCCTTTGTGCGTGGGCGTTGAGGTATAAAAACGGACGACACGACCCAAGATTTTTTTGGACGGGCTGGTAGAGACGCATTGCATGCGTCTCGTCTGCGCAAGCCCCAAAAAAATCGCTGGGATGGCCCCAAAATAAAGAAATCACGAAAACACAATAAAGCCTGAATTACCCCAGTTAATAGAACCAAATTCATAACAAGGACGTTATCTTTGCAAGCTAAATCGGAATATGAGCGATATAAAAATTAAGGTAATTGACAGAGAGGATAAAGAACATGATCTCGAAGCACCTACCGACATGAATATGAATCTAATGGAGGTGTTTAAGGCATATGAACTCCCAGTGGAAGGCACCTGTGGTGGGATGGCCCTTTGCTCTACATGTCACTGCTATGTACTCTCTGAACACGAACTTCCGGAAGCTAGTGACGATGAAGAAGATATGCTAGATCAAGCATTTTTTGTAGAAGATAACTCTAGACTAGGTTGTCAACTAAAGATGACTGAAGATATCAACGGACTTGTCGTAAAGCTAGCGCCTACTGCAGACTAATAATGATTGGTAACCGCCTTGCGCAGACGTGAGGTATAATCATCCAAAACCCACTCCTTATAGTTACGCGTACTATTGCTGATGCAGTAACAATAGCGTCGGATACGATCTACGATATCAGGTGTCAAGGCTCTAACTAGAGCGAATCCTTCCATCAGATCATTGCTATTTTCAATACACATTTTGGCGTGCTGTTCGATAGACTTGTCGATAAGTATAGAAGAACGAAGACCTTGAGATTTGATTTTGTCATACTCATCATAGACATCAAAATCCATGTCTTTAGACTTAGCAAATTTATCGCGCAAATCCTTTGGCATTTTATATACAAACTTGCGCTCAATCTCTTCATCAGATAAGAGACTTTCTAAGTAGAAATTAGGCGAACGGAACACCATCTGCCAGTCTAACTCTTCTTCCCAAAATCCAAATCGTGCAGCATTATTACCTAAGTCGATGACATCAAACTTATTCTTATTGGGCAATGATCTCGACCCTCTACCTATCATTTGGTAGTATAGGGTTGGAGACTTGGTTGCTCTATTGATAATGATGGATTGTATAGTAGGCTCATCAAAACCAGTTGTCAAAATCCCTACCGAAGTAAGTATCGCATCTGGCGTTTCTTTGAACCACTTCAAAATAGCCTTTCGGTCAGCCTTAGAGATCTTACTGTCTATATGTCTTACTGGATATCCCGCTTCTTTAAAGGTGTAATACACTTGTATAGAAGTATTGATACCGTTGTTGAATATCAGTGTTTTTCTTTTCTTAGCTCTCTCTTCATAGGCTATCAGCAACTTCTGTTGCATCAAGTCATTGGAGTAGAGCAGCTCTGAAGATTTAACCGTGTAATCGCCATTGATCCCTACTTTCAAAGATCCCAAACCTACTTGGTAACTATAAGTCGTCGCCTTAGAAAGATAGCCTTGTGCTACCAATTTTTTGATTGGGTAACCAACGATGAGTTCGTTATAAATCTCATTCATCGGCAAATTTATATTGGAGCTCAATGGTGTAGCTGTTACCCCAAGCATAAAGCAATCTTCAAAAAACTTGAATAATTTTCTGAATGAATTATAGTGCGCTTCATCGACGATAACCAAGCCAACATTATCAAATTTGATGTCCTTATCGTTGAGACGATTGTTGAGTGTCTCTACCATCGCTACAAAACAATCAAAATTGTGCTCTTCTGGAAGTTCTTTTACTTTGCTATCGATGATCATAGTGTCCACACCAAATCCTTCGAGCATTTTTGAAGTTTGCTGACAAAGTTCGATACGGTGCGTAAGAATCAGCACCCTCTTTTTATATTCTTGTATGTAGCGGCGAGCGATTTCAGAAAAAACTACAGTCTTTCCTCCTCCTGTAGGCAGCTGATAAAGCAAATTATAATTAGAAGGACATGTTTCTAACCTATGAAAAACCTTTGCTAAATCTTCTTTCTGATATTCGTAGAGTTCTTTCCTTGTTCCTGTAGATGGCTCAATGCTCACTAATGCGACTTTAAATATTTCTGCAAAGGTACTACTAAAGCAATGATTATACCCAATTAAATGTATTGAATTTTGAGTCCACTTCGAAAAGTAGTGAAATCCCAAAATGTCTCTTTTGGCGATATTTTCTCTTTTTTCAATCCACTGATGCTCAGGCATCACTGAATTTCAAAAATAAAAAATCTCATCCAAAATAGTTCATTTTTGAAAATTCGTTACTTTTCGGAGTGGACTCAATTTTGAATATTTGAACGTTAAATTAACACCAAATCGAAAACTGTCTTCTAGAACTTAAACCTAGTTGTTTTCTTTTACCAGATCTTTTAGCTCATTTAACTTGAGCATACACTGTACAGGTGTCATATCGTTGATATTTAGCTGATTTATAGCTGTTTTTATCGCTTTTGCTGTCTCGTCTGTTTGGTCAAAAATACTCAACTGCATGGGGGCAGAAGGAATATTTTGCACCGCTGCTTTCAAATTCGCTTTCTGTTCATCTACATCCATAGATTTTTCCTCTAAGTGCGCTAAAATACTGTTAGCTCTAGCAATAATACTTGCGGGCATTCCAGCCAACTTAGCTACATAGATTCCAAAACTATGATTGCTTCCTCCAGGCTGGAGCTTTCGTAGAAAGATTACCTTCTGTCCCACTTCTTTGGTGGCAATGTTAAAGTTTTTGATCCGCTCAAAAGAGTTAGTCAACTCATTCAATTCGTGATAGTGCGTAGCAAATAATGTTTTAGGACTAGCGATCGGATTGGTATGTAGATACTCCGCAAGAGCCCAAGCAATAGAAATCCCATCATACGTACTCGTCCCACGACCTATCTCATCCATCAAGATCAAACTGCGTTCTGAGATATTATTCATGATGCTAGCTGTCTCATTCATCTCCACCATAAATGTACTCTCGCCAGAAGAAATGTTATCCGTAGCGCCTACTCTAGTAAACACTTTATCAATGATCCCTAGCCTTGCTTCTTCGGCTGGAACAAAACTCCCCATTTGCGCCATAATAGAGATGATCGCCACCTGCCTCAATAGCGCAGATTTACCTGCCATATTGGGACCAGTGATCATCATGATTTGGGTTGACTTATTGTCAAGAAATATATCGTTGGGCACATAAGCTTCTCCCAGTGGAAGATGATGTTCTATGACCGGATGGCGGCCTGCCTTGATGTCTATCACCAAGCTATCATCAAGTGTCGGTCTACAGTAATTGTTTCGTTTGGCAATAGATGCAAAAGTACTAAGGCAATCGAGCCTTGCGATTACACTAGCATCTTTTTGGATTTGACTGATGTAGTCAGAGATAAAAAGCACAAGATCTTGGTACACTTCTTCTTCTAGTATTGAAATTTTTTCTTCTGCACCAAGTATTTTTGCTTCTAATGTTTTTAGCTCTTCGGTTATGTATCTCTCCGCATTGGTAAGAGTTTGTTTTCTTACCCAATGATCAGGCACTAGACCTTTGTCTTTATACTTATTCGTCACCTCTAAGTAATACCCGAATACAGAATTGAACCCGATTTTCAGATTATCGATACCTGTTTGTTCTGCTTCTTTTATTTGTACATTTTTCAAAATGCTTTTCGCATCGTTCACTAGGCTTCTATACTCATCTAGGTCCGCATTGGCCCCTTCTGCTACTACTCCACCCTTTGACAAATTATTAGGTGGCTCAGGTACTAGCGTTACTTGTATTTTCTCTCGCAGAATCGGGCATTCATCTAGATGTTTTGCAAAATCGTTCAAACCAGCTTCATCCATAGCACTGATTTGCGATTTTATTTCGCCGACTACTTTGAGTGATTCTGATAGCTGAACTACCTCTCTCGGATTTATCTTTAGCATCGGCACCTTAGCGATAATACGCTCTATATCACCTACTTGCTGGATTCTATCTATAAGTGTTTGGCATTGCTCATCCTGCTGTATGAAGTAATCTACTTTGCTATGTCGAGCTTCTATATCCTGCAAATCTTTCAGCGGTAGTACGATCCACTTCTTCATCAGTCGAGCCCCCATTGGCGAAACCGTCTTATTCAAAATCTCTATCAGCGATACTCCTTTTTCATGAGGGCTGAATATCAATTCGAGATTACGAATCGTAAATTTATCTAACCACATATACCGATCTAGCGGTATTCTGCTCACACCAGTGATATGCAGCAAGTTTTTATTTTCAGTGGTCGCTAGGTAATGAAATATACTGCCCGCAGCCACCTTTGCCAAGCTCATCTCCTCTATGCCAAAACCCTTCAAGCTATTCGTTTGAAAATGACTATTCAATTTTTCATTCGTGAAGTCTTCGGTGAACACCCACTCATCCAATGGGTAGGTGTAGTAACGATCTCCAAACACTTCTTCAAACCGTTTTTTATCCTTACGAGAAAACAGTATCTCCGAAGGCCCAAAAGATTGCAGCAATTTATCCATATACATAGCAGAGCCTTCGCTCACCAAAAACTCTCCAGTAGATAAATCCAAAAATGCTACTCCGATCATTTCATTGCTACCGAAGTAGACAGAACAGAGATAATTATTAGATTGGTATTCTAGCAACTTGTCATCAGTAGCTATCCCTGGAGTCACCATTTCTGTTACGCCTCTTGCTACAATTTTCTTTTCTTTACTCGGTTTTTCTAGTTGTTCACAAATAGCTACTCTAAATCCAGCTTTAACCAATCTCGGTAGGTACATATCCAAACTATGATATGGAAACCCCGCTAGCTCTATTTTGGAGCCTCCATTATTACGCTTAGTCAGTACGATACCGAGGGCTTGAGCCACCGTTATCGCATCTTGTCCGAAAGTTTCGTAGAAATCCCCAACTCTGAAGAGCAAAATCGCATCAGGATGTTGCTGTTTGATCCCCATATATTGCTGCATAAGGGGTGTAGGTTTTTTAGTTTTAACTTTTGCGGTTGCCAAGAGCTCGAAAATTTATAGAAATGAGTAAAAAAATAACAAAGAAATACATCAAAATGTATCTTTGCAATGTTTTGAGAAGTGAATTTAAACAAAAAAATTATTAATAAAATGCTTGAAAATTTTACGGGTATCGATGAAGCAGGAAAAAAGCAGCTCATTGACGCTATTGCACAGATTACGGTACTGATCGCAGGAGCAGATGGAATGATTGACACTGCAGAGACTGCATGGGCAAGCAAGTTGACCAAGATCCGATCATATGCTAATGAGGACCTTCTTCATGAGTATTATCAGTTGGTAGGACAATCTTTTGACAAAGACTTAAATGAATTGATATTGGCCCTTCCAAAAGATGTGGATGAGCGCACGACTATTCTTTCAGAAAAAATGGCTGCACTCAATGACTTGCTAGCAAAGCTGCCTAATAACATTGGAGCGACCTTATATACTAGCTTTACATCATTTGCTAAGCATGTTGCAGAAGCCAGTGGTGGATTTATGCGCATGTGGAGTGTAAGTGGTGAGGAGAAAAAATTGATGTCTCTCCCGATGTTGACTCCAGTTGTTCTCATCGAACCTGAAGAAGAGGAAGAGGCATAAGAAAATGTTTATTTGGGGGTATCCCACCTTTAAGCAAAAGAGCCAAAGTGAATTTCACATTGGCTTTTTTGCTTAAAGGTGGGCCGTGCCATCCAGTACTCCACATTCGTTTCGGTCCCTTGCTGCGCTATCGCTTGCCAGTGACTGAGGCTAAAAAAGCCTCATACTTCCTACCACTTACCCGGTCACTAAAAATGCGGTTTTAATTCCAAAATAGTAACAGTTTATTTCCATTTTGATTCTTTAAGGCTCTTTTTTATAAGTCCGCCAAGTTTTTTGACAAAAAAAATTTAATGACTTTTGAAGCAGCGTTTTTGATTGTTCTATAATCTTAAGAGCATAGATTAATTTAGACTATCCCATATTATCAAAATTAAATATAGCAAATGAAAAAAGTTTTACTAATCTGTATTGCGGCTATTTTTACATTTCCCTTCTCCATTAAAGCACAGCAATGTATTTCTAATGTCTTTATGGAAAATTCGGCGTGTGATTCTCTTGGTATTTATACAGGCTTTGTCACTTTTGCGCATTCGCCAAATGTGGATTCTGTATCTCTTTTTTATGATAGTAATTTTTTTGGAAATCACTCGGTGGCAAATTTACCGATCGTGCTTCATCCATTAGTTAGTGACGATTTTATTCACCTTGTTGAGGTTGTTGATGCAAATGTCACTACTTGCAGAGATTCTTTTCAACATTTCACTAATCATCAAAGTACTGCAAATTGTAGTGCAGAGATAATTGGTGTAAGTTCATTCTGTATAGATGACGTTTTGCATATTACCCTAAACTACTCTTTTGTAGAACCATTTAGTGAACCGCATATTACAGTTAATGGTGAGTTTATAAGCAATGGAGAAGTTGGCTTAGATCTAGTACAAACATTTACTGTACCTAGTAATCCAAATGCAGTGTATGAAATCAGTCTCGCAGATGCAGAATTACCTGAGTGCTCCGATGTTACATTTCTACAAGTTAGTGATTGTCAACCAAATTGTTTATTAGGTTGGGAGCTTTATGAAGTGGCTTGTGGACCAAACAATACCTATGAAGTGGAGTTTTTTATTGATGATAATGTAGGTGCCTTTAACGCTTATATAGATGATGAGCTTTTATTAAGTGCGCCAGATGCAGACTCCACTGTTTTCTATACGATAACAAACTTAGCTTCTGATTCTCTTCCATTAAGCCATACACTAACGGTTTGCTCACAAAATGAACCAAATTGCTGTGCTACATTTGATTATACAGATCCAGTTTGTGGAAATTTTACTTGTGATTTTCCAATAGAATTTAGGAATGCAAGTACTACCTGTGTTAGCGATAGTACCTATCTTTTAAATGCAAGTATCACATCGGCGTCTCCAAGTAATTCATATTTATTAATTGATGTTAATCAAAATGAGTACGGTCCATTCACAGGTAATCCTTCTAATCAAGGCGACTTTGTATTTATAGAGGCACTTGTGGATTCAGACATTGCTGGTCAATTTATTATTTATGATGTAGCAAATCCGGCTTGTAGCGCCACTTTCGAAGCTAGTAAGGATTGTTCTGACTTTGCAAATTGCGGTGTTGAGATTCACGGAACAGAATATGAATGTAATGCTGATGAATTATTCATAATTATAAATTATGACTTTGTAAATCCTTTTACTGAAGGACACGTCTTTATTAATGGTGATTACTTTAGCAATTTTGATTTTGGAATAGATAAGTTTATAACTATAGTCATCCCAAATCCAATCGACAATTTTAATTATGTGATTGAAATGCGTGATGCGGAGCTACCTGTTTGTGGAGATGAAGTAACGATAACACCTAACTGCTCTAATCAAGGAGAATGCGAAATTGTATTCCTACAAATCGGTGCAACAGAATGTAATGATGCCGTAGATGGCACTTACGACTTTGATGTATTCTTTGATATTGATAACTACAATGCAAATCTTGTTGATGTATTCGTGAATAATACCTTCTATGACGCTGTGCCATTTACAACTCAAGGGGTGTCTATCACAGGCGTAACGCCAAGAGCAAATTCTGATTTTGACATTGTTAGAATTTGTTCTCAGCTTGATGAATCGTGTTGTATGGAGCTAGAGTTCATGCCACCCAATTGTGAAGTAGAAGAATGCGGTTATGAGAATGTATTTTTAGAATATGAATGCACCGGAAACGGAGATTACTTTGTGCATATTTCTTTTGAAGCGATAAATACTTCAAACAGTTTAGATCTCTTCATTGGTCAACAATTCTATACTAGTTTTCCAAATAGTCAAAATCTTATAACTGCAGGTCCATTTCCAAATGGTACTGGAAATGTTTTTCAATTGAGAGATGAAGCAAATCCAGATTGTACTTATTTCGGTGAATTTTTCTGGCAAGAATGTCCAGTTGTAGATCCGTGTTCAGTAGATTTTATAGAAGTACTTACTATCGAATGTAGAAACGATGGCACTTACGATATGGATGTATTATTCGAAACGACTAATGAAAATAATAACTTCGTAGATGTATTTGTGAATGACCAATTTATAGATTTCTTCCAAAATGACGGGAACTTGTCCTTGTTGAATATCACTCCAAGGCCTGGCACCAATGATGATATCATTACTATATGCGTAAATGACAATCCAGATTGTTGTGAAACCATCGAATACTCGCAACCCGATTGTAGTGATGTCTTATGCTATATCGAAATAGTTGACATAGCGTACAACTGCGATATACCCGGTATTTATCAGGGAGAGATCATTATAGAATCTCAAAATACATCTGGTGTATTAAATTTATTGATTAATGGTTCGGTTGAATATACAACTCAGCCAAATCAAACCGTAATTCCTTTTGGAGCCTTACCAGATGGTATTGTATATAATTTTGCTATCGTAGATACACAATACGACTTCTGTGCTGCAGAAGGTGAGCTATATACTAATAACTGCTCTGAATTTTGTTCTGTTGACTTTATAGAGGTCGTATCCTCAGAATGCAATCAAGACGGCAGTTATGACTTGAATGTATCATTTGGTACTACTGGGGCAAATAATGACTTTATAGATGTATTTGTTAATGACAACTTTTTCTCTTTTGTTGACAATGGCTTGTTTACTGTAGAGAACATCACTCCAAGAGAAGGTACTGACTTTGGAATTATTACCGTATGTGTAAGTGAAAATCCAAATTGTTGTACTACAATTGATTTTATACAACCTGATTGTGAAGGGAATACAGCTTGCGATATAATAGATATCGAAGTAGATTACGTTTGCGACAATGATTCTTTGTATGGAGCAAACATTTATTTTGTATCTGAAAACACTTCCGGTACAGTTGAAGTATTAGTGGGCAACCAAAGTCAAGGATTCTTTAATGTAGATGCACAGCCTATTCAGTTAAGTGGCTTTTTAAACGGAAGTGAGCATCTCTTACTCATTAGAGATGCGCAAATTCTAGGATGTACAGAAGAATTTGAATTATTCTTTGACGATTGTTCTCCTAATCAAAATACATGTACCATCACAAATCTAGATGTAGTCGAAATCGAGTGCAATGAGGATAACACTTTTGATATGATAGCTGCATACTCTATAGCAAATGCAAACAATTCTTTAATCGATGTATTCTTAAATGGTGATTTTTTTGAATCTTATTTTATTGGGAGTAGTGTTGTAATTGAAAACATTCCATTTAGCTTAACTACTGATATCAAGACTTTGACAATATGCTTAAATGACAATCCAGATTGCTGTCAGACTATTAACTATCAGCAACCAGATTGTGGTACTGAATGTAGTATCAGAGATTTGGAAGTAGTATATGAGTGTCAATCTGATTCTTTATACCAAGCCTTTATCACTATCACAGCAGAAAACACTGCCTCTCCAATGGTAGACGTTTCTGTAAATGGAAATTCAATCGGACTATTTAATATAAATAATCAACCTTTCTTTGTAGGAACTTTTCTCAATGGAACCGCACATTCTGTAGTTGTTAATGCAATTCAGAATATGGGTTGCTCAGATGGAATTGACATTTTCTTTGAAGAATGTATTGTAGATCCAGAGCCTTGTTTAGTAGAGTTTATAGAAGTAGACTCTATAGATTGTAATCCTAATGGAACATATAACTTAGATGTCTATTGGGCAACTGCAAATACCAATAACGATCTTGTTGAAATTTCAGTAAACGGAGAAACGATAGACGTATTCTTAAATAATGGGCTTACCGCCTTATTCGAGATTACACCAAGGCCAAATTCAGATTTTGATATAATAGAAATTTGTGTTCCTAATAGTCCTGATTGTTGTAGTGTATTCGAATATCTGCAACCAGATTGTTCTGATTCGAATGAGTGTGCTATCGAAGAAAGATCGGTAGAATATGAATGCTTGGGCAATGGACAATATTTGGCTTACATTTCTTTTATAGCTGATAATACTTCTGGGATATATGGCTTAGAAATAGATGGTGAGTTTTATGACACCATTCAGCAAACAAGTGCTGTCATAGAAGTAGGGCCTTTTGAGAATGGATCATTTCATGGCTACTATCTTTTTGATTTTGAAGATCGAAATTGTGGTGTAGATGGAGATATTTTTACACAAGAGTGCACTGGAGATTCAGAGCCTTGTGCTATTGAACATATAGAAGTTGAATCTTTAGTTTGTAATTCAGACGGAACCTATAATATAGATGTCTTTTGGGAAAGTGCAAATACCAATAGCGATCTGGTAGAAATTTCAGTGAATGGTATAACAATAGACGTATTCTTAAATAATGGATTTACTACCCTATTCGAGATTACGCCAAGGAGTAATTCTGATTTTGATATTATTGAAATCTGTGTTCCTAATAGTCCAAATTGTTGTAATGCAATCGAATATTTGCAGTCAGTTTGTGAAGATATTCCGGATGATTGTACATTATCAGATCTTGAAGTAGAGATCGATTGTGATGAGAATACAGGCTTAATTTTCCCAGCCCTATTCTTTGACTACGATCCTAGTTCTGTGGATGAAGTAATTGTAAATGTAAATGGGATCAATATTGGATTTTTTGATCCAAATATTCAACCTATAGAGTTAGATCAATTCATGAGCAATAGTTCAGCCGATTGGACATTTACTGTAACTAGTGCAACGGATTCACTATGCTTTGTCAGCACTGTTATTGAAGATCTTGAATGTGGAGGTGAATGTTTAATCGGAGCATTAGATGTAAGTACTGAATGTGAAAATGATGGAACAGTATTTTTCATTATCGACTTCTTTGCTAACAATACCAGCGGTCAAGTAGGTATAGTGGGTAATGGAAATCAATATGGTAATTACAATGTTGATGATCTACCTATAACCTTAGGGCCTTTTGCTGCAGATGAAAATGATATCTGGGAGTTTGTGGTGTTTGATTTAAATGATGATGCCTGTAGTGAGGTTGCGGAACTGGACGATGTGCTTTGCGATGATTTAGCTGAACTGGAATGTGTAATTGAAGAATTTGAAGTAACTAATATCAACTGCATAGGCTCGAATGAATATTCAATGGTATTAGATTTTGAAGTAGCAAGTAACGGCCCTATTCCATTTACTTTGTTTCACAATGGACAATTGATGAACAGTGCAAATACAGGTGCTTTACCTTTAAATCTAATCGGCTTGATAGCAAATGACTCTACAGAAATAGAGGTAATTACTATATGCCTAGATGGTTTGGCAGGTGAATGTTGCTTTGATTTCACCTATGAAACGCCAGCTTGCTTATTTGATGCGGTGGATGAGACACTTCTAGAAGGTGTGGATCTTAGTCCTAATCCTACTAGAGATGTTATCAATATCAATCACATACCACAAGAGGTTATTGGATTGAATATTATAGATAATCTTGGTCGATCAATGACTCGGTTAAATGCGAGAGAGAATATGCAGTTGGATGTGTCGCGTTACCCAGAAGGTATTTACATGGTACAATTCTATACGCAGGATAACAGAGTGATGAGTAAGCGATTTATAAAAATGAACTAGAGCGAGAATTGTTGAATCGGTGATTCGGTGAATCGGTGATTTGGTGAATCGGTGATTTGGTGATTTGCAAAATCATGACAAATGGCCAACAAGAATAAACTATCTAGTTTCGGAAAACCTTTGCGTCAAGGATAGTAAGGAAGCTACGTTAGTAGCTGTCTAACAAAAAGGCCAGATTGAGTTTTTTCAATCTGGCCTTTTTGTTAGACGGGAGCGAAGCGGACTCCTGAATAGCCTGCCCGGACGCCCAAAAAAAACTACTTTTCAATCACAATCTTTTGTGTAAGAAATTCTTTTCCATCTGTTATAGTCATGAAGTATATTCCAGCTGATAAATCATCAATAAAGAAGGGAATAGAATTCTGACCTGATTGAAGATTAATAGCTTGTTCTGCATATACTTTACCAAGCATATCCACTATCATAACATTTACGTCTTTTGCAGATTCCGCTTGAATATTTAATTGAACAAAATCATTGGCTGGATTTGGGCTCAAGCTTGCTTCCAAAGTTTTTTCTAAAGCATTAGTAGAAGAAATGGTTTCACAAGTACCAGCTTCATCCACATGAATAAAGTATGATTCATTGGGTGCACCAATATCTTGTGGATAACGAATTTCTGCTCCAATAGGAAAAAAGAAATTAAAAGCTCTTAATCTTATCGTAAGGTCGTATGTCTCTGCTGGGTTAGTATCCGCTACATCACCAGTGATCACGAAGCAAGCTACAGTCTCCGGCAAGAAAACACAAGTTGGTGGATTACAAGCATAATCTAATCCCTCTGGCAAGCCATCAATCGCGCCCTCCAAGTCAATAGTAATAGAATCTATGGCAAAATTTTGGCCGGCAAGTGTAATAGATGAAGGTACCATCGTGGTAAATACTTGCTCATAAAAGGAACCTACACAAGTAGAGTCAATTCCACCAGTAAGCTCAACAGAATTGTATGGCTCCGGAAGTATTATGGAAGTGTCTGCTGTAATAGCCTCGGGTATACACACTGGATCCTGTGCTTGCGCATTGAATATGAATGCTAGACTAAAAATCAGTATCGTAAATGTTTTGTGCATCATTTTTTTAATTTTAAGTTTCATTAGTTGATGACTATCGTAAAAAAACAAAAGTAACACTATTGAATCAGTTTAACATAGAAAAGCAGATATATTAGCTATTTTAGCCATAAATCTGTCAAATTTAATAGTAAAATTAGGTATTCCTAAATGCAAAAACTTGCTGAAATAAGTATGAAATATACCCCCATTGTAAGACTAAGTACTATAATGTTCTTCTATATTTTCCAGATTGTCTTTGCATCGAAATTGTATGCACAAGTAGAAAACATTTCAGGAACTATTCTATCATCTGATACAAATGAGCCCCTGATCGGGGTGACACTACGCACCAAAAATACGGCAGTGATAAGCGACATTAATGGGGCGTTTTCGCTTGAGAATGTCTACCCTAATGATACGCTGATTTTATCCTATGTAGGTTACAACTCTCTGAGGATACCATTGGCTCAGCAAAACGGACTGCGGGATCTGGATATCAAAATGACTCCTTCCGAAAATTTGTTGGAGACGGCAACAGTCACTAGTGGAAAATACGATAAAGCAATTGGTGAGATCACTGTCTCGATGGAGATCTTGAAACCAAAGCTCATAGAGGATACCAATACGAAGAGCCTAGATCAGGTATTAGAAAAGGTGCCGGGTGTAACTATTATAGATGGACAAGCCAATATAAGAGGTGGCTCTGGCTATTCCTTTGGAGCGGGAAGTAGGGTTTTGTTGCTCTTAGATGATATCCCTGCGCTTACATCAGATTCAGGCAGTCCAAACTGGGATGATATACCTATAGAACTTACTAATCAGATAGAAGTCCTAAAAGGTGCCTCTTCTGCTCTATTTGGCTCCAGCGCAATGAATGGTATTATAAACTTGAGGACTGACTTTGCTAAGGAAGCACCTGAAACGAAAATTGCCTCATTCATCACATTCTATGATGCACCAAAGGACAAAGCCAAGCACTGGTGGGCGGAAGATAGGGATACTATTCCATTAGACTATGCTACTTATGTAACTCATAAACAAAAGTTTGGCAATTTGGAATTTGTGGGTTCAGTATTTTTAAGGAGGAATCAAGAATGGAATAAAGGCAGTTTTGCAAACTATCAAAGAGGCAGCATAGGGCTCAGATATAAAGCAAATAAAAACTGGACTTTTGGTATAAATGGAAATGTTCGACAAGGGCAAAGTGGATCATTTATCTTTTGGGCAAATGCTGACAGCTTAGCCTTAGTACCAAGTCAAGGGTCTTCAACATTTTCTGATCAAACTAGATTTATTGTAGATCCTTATATCCAATATTCAGATGAGAATGGAAACAAACATAAGATTCAAGGAAGAATATATGATGTAGACAATGAGCTCACACTCAATCAATCAAATGCATCAACCCTCTATTATGGAGAATATCAATATCAAAAAAGGTTTTTACAATCTAATCTGGTTTTAACAGGGGGATTAGTAGGATCATACACTATAGCTGAAGCCGAACTATTCAGTAATAGTAGATTTACCTCAAATAATCTGGCAGCTTATATCCAAGCAGATAAAGAGTTTTTTGACAAACTCAATGTTTCATTGGGTTTGCGCTATGAGCAGAATGAAATCAACGCACCAGACTCTATACCCATAAACAATGAAAACATGGCTGCTGGTTCGGAAAGTGAAGCTAGGCCTGTATTCAGATTAGGCGCTAATTATGAATTAGGTAAGAAAACTTTCTTGCGGGCAAGTTTTGGGCAAGGCTTCCGTTTTCCGACTATTGCCGAAAAGTATATCAGTACTCAAGTTGGATTTAATATATCTCCAAATTTAGATTTAAAGTCAGAGTCGGGCTGGTCTGCTGAAATTGGATTAAAACAGAGTATAACAATTGGTGAGTTTAATGGCATAATAGATGTGGCCTTATTCCAAACTGAGTATCAAAACATGCTTGAGTTTGCTTTTAGCAATGTTTTTGCGATAGGATTTCAATCACAGAATATCGGAAACACAGTGATTCGTGGAGTAGATTTAAGCATATCTGGTGGTGGTAATTTATTTTCAAAACTACCAATAAATGTCTTACTTGGGTATACTTATTTGGAACCTAGATTTAAAGAGTTTGGAGAATTCGAAATGCGAAATAGCACATCTGATCGCAATATTTTGAAATATCGTTTTCAACATACAGCTAAGATTGATTTGGCTACAAACTTCGACAATTTTAATATTGGAATAGCTGGTTTTATATATTCGAATATGGAAGCCATAGATACATTATTTGAGCTTTTTATTCCTGGTTTAGCTGAGTATAGAGCTGCAAACAATACACCATTTTCGTATTGGAATATCAGGGCAAGTTTTAATCTTTTTAAAGATGTAAAAGGAAGTATATTATTGAATAATATATTCAATACAGAGTATAGATTAAGGCCAGCTATGATAGAGCAGACCAGAAATCTAAGTTTTAGGCTTGATTATTCTTTCTAAAGCAGCTAAAAATACTGGGTATTTAGATATTTTAACATTTTGATATTATAGCTTTAAATATTCTTAACCTTATACACGTTTACCTTTAAGTATGCTACTTCGTTATACACACGTATAATTGATTAAATTTAAAAACCACCTAGATTATGAAAAAGATATTAATTGCACTAATCGCGTTGCTTAGTATAGGATTCATAAAGAATTCTGAAGCCTCTACTGGATTCCTCTTATTGAAGGAGACTGCTTCCTTTTTAACTATAAATAAAGTACTACACAAGGTCATTAATGAACCAAGCTGTGGTATCAAAGGATGCGAATATCCTGGCGACCATGATGAAAAGCATGAGAACCAAAGAAATCCTCGTCCATTTTTATGGGATTCTGCTACGGAAAGATATCGCGAGGCTACAAAAGCTGAAACTGCTGCTATAAATAGATCTACAGAAGTAGACTTTCCCGGAAGAGACGAGGAAGAGGATGAAGAAAAAGAAAAGCAAGAGGAAGAGGAAGAGGATGAAGAAAAAGAAGAGCCAGCGGAAGATGATGAAATCGATGATTTCTTTAAGGATACCTTCGGTGATGGAGATGATGAGGAAGAGGAAGAAGAAGAAGAAGAAATTGAGGAGGACTTTGATGACGAAGAAATTGAAATAGAAGAGGAAGTTGATTATGATGATGAAGAGATCAATGAAGAAGAGGATGACTTCTTTGAAGATGAAGATGAAAACTTCGAAGAAGAGGATGAAGAAGGTCCAGCACCTTCAGATTCAGAAAAAGAAGACGGCAGTACCAATAATGATGAGGATCTAGAAGACTTGGATATAACAGACTGGGGAATCAAGCTTAAGGAACGACTGGAAGAAAAATTAGATAAAGAAATCGAAAAAGTCGATCGTAAGATTGATAAGGAGATCGAAAAGCTTCGAAAGAAAAAAAAGAAGAGTGGCGATGGTGATAATTAAACCATCGTATTTAAAGAATAAATATCAAAAAAGTCATCTAGCAATACTAGATGACTTTTTTTTTGAAAGAAGTTGTCACCTATAATCAAGACACATTTGATGCATTGAGGCTACAAATATATAGTGTTTATCATCGTTAGTAGAATACAAAATCGCAAGTTAAAATTTATCAGATTGAGTTATTAATCATTAAAGTGACAAATCGACAACAACATTGTTACCATGAGAAGTATTTTCGTCTATAAAAATCTCACCTTTTAAAGTTTTTATGCGTGCTAACAGATTTTTAGTAGCTAAAATAGGATGTTGTCCATCATTTTCAATTATTAAATTTAAACTTTCTTTATGCTCAGTTATTTGAAGGGTGATATACGTAGCTATGGAAAGATTTATAGAAATGCTTAATAATTCTTCTATTATGCGATAAATATATATTTTATTGAAAATCGAATAATTGTGTTGCAATTTATTATATCCTAGATCAATATTCAATAAATATTTTTGTTCTAGATTACTAATTAAATCCTTAATCGCTTGAATTATGCCAATTGAAATAAGCACTTTTGGCATAAGTGAATTCGAAATGCTACGTGTTGATTTTTGAGATTTTTCAACAAGAGAAATTATTTCTTGTTTATTCGACAACTCCATTTGACTTAAATATAATTTTGAAATAGACAATAAACTTCCCAAATTATCATGTAGGTCGGATGCTATTCTTTGGCGTTCTAACTCTTGGCCTTCAATTAGTTTATTTGCAATTTTTATTTGATTTTTTTTACTTAAAATTATCAACCGGCCTTTCTCTTCTCTATCCTTCTTATACTTTTGAAAAACTATAAAAGACAGTACACTCATTTCGAATATAAACACAGGGAAAAATGAGTACTTTAAAAGACTCCAGTAAAGGATAACTCCACTCGATTGAAGAAAAACAAATGAAATGAATATTAAATATAGTATTATTACTACAACAAAGGATGCCTTTTCGAGAGTTCGACTTTTTAAATACTCCTTTAGACTTAAAATTAAAATCAAAATATATACAGAAACTACCGTACTTTGTAAAAAACAGATTAGAGTAAAAGAAATAATTTTATACGGATAGAAAGTGTCTTTCAGAAACAATAAAATTGGAATCCCAAAAACAATTTGCAGCAAAATGAAAAAGAGTATCTTATAAATCAAAAAATAGATCTTTGGGTAATTTCTTTTTGCTTGAAAAAAAGTCAAACTAAAAATTGAAAATAATAGCAATTGAGAAATAGGAATCCCTATATTAACAATCCTAATTACCAACTTACTAGATTCTCCCCATAAATATTGATAGCCAAGACCTTCGCCTATCAAGCAATAAATAAACATTGTTAGAATTAGCAATAAATAATAAGCCAATAATTTAGTTCGAAAAAATAAGAAAACAATAAATCCCATTATTAGATAAAAAAGGCAGCTACCTATTAATATCCCTATTTTATACTTTTCTACTGAAGAATTTTCAACAAAATTCTCAGTACTTTGTAGTGTAAGATTTGTATAAATAATTGTACTTCCACGATATAAATTCAAGTAGCAATTTAAGGTATCATTCGCCGACATTTCAATAGGTAAAAGGTAATTAAGATCTTTAACGGGCCTATCACTAAAATTTAAATCATCTCCAGTTAATATCTCATCAACCTTTCCATTACGGTTAAATGTAAACCAGTTAACCCTACTTAAGCCGTAGTTATCGATATTTAAAAAGAATTGAATGCTATTGCTATCCGTATTAACTAATTTGAAATTAATCCAAGGACAAGATCTAAAATGATCAAACAGGAAGAAATCATAATTTTTATTATTCGTTAAAGAGAAATCAAGATTTTCATTATCAATAATTTTCTCAATAGACAATTCACAAGTAGAATCTTCAAATACCAATACTGTTGAACTGATGTTTACATTATCAAGTTCACTATTAACATATACTGTGTTAGCACTCGCCTTCGACAAGAAAACAAATGGAATCAAAAAAAGAATAATTAGTACGGAATTCTTAATTCTAAACTTCATCAGCTAAGGGAATATTGATTCTAATTTTTAAACCTGGTTCTTTTCTTCTTATAATATTTATTTCACCTTTTAAATTTTCAGTCCTTACACTAAGTGTACTAAATCTTTGTTGCATATTCGAAATGCCAATACCATTATCTTCATAGAATATCAGAAATTCATCACTAAGTTCTATTATTTCAATTTTAATTCCTGTTGCAAATGCGTGCTTTACGGCATTATTTAAAAGTTCTTGAATAATGCGATAAATATTTATCTTTTGAAAATCCGAAAATCGATGCTCAATATTATTTGAACTAAAAAGAATATCAAACTCAGATACTTCTTCAATTTGAACACAAAGATTTTCAATATTTTTGATTAGATTTTTACTAAACAATATTTCCGGATTTAAATCCTTGGCAATTCTAATGACTTCATGTTTTGATCGTTTAAAATGGTTCAAAATTTTTTGGCCTAAGATAGAAGGTTTTTCTAGTTTGTATTTTTCTCGAAATAGAATACTCAATTCATTCAACAAGGGGTTTAGCTCATGCTTCATGTTCTCTGATATTAGCGCTCGTTCTTGTTTTTGCCCTTTCAACAAAGTATTAGAAACTTCAAGTTCTTGTTGAGAATTTAGTAAACTGAGTTGTATTCTTTCTTTATTAGATGTCTGATAATTCTTAAGTATAATAATAGCCACTGTTAGAATCTCCATAATAAATATAGTCATTAGAACACCAGACTTAAAAAATATATTCTCAAATAGCCGAAAATAAATTACAGTATATAAACTTGTTATAAGTAATATATGAACTACATTAATCAGACATATTTCAATAAATTCAATTTTCTTTTGAGTCAATATCTCTTTTGTTATTGAGGCTAAAAGTAAACCTATAGACAAGAAAATTAATATCAGATTTAAAAAAGGAATTAAAAAATAGAAGGTCTGAGCAAACTGTGAATTTAATTCAAAAAAATAAGCTACTGAAGTGATAGGAATTATAATTAAGCTGATTTTTTTTATCCATTTGTAAATAGAAATTGGTATTTTATTTTCGGAAAAATGATTTAAAAATTCTTCACCAATAAGTATTAAAACTATTGTTGCAAAGAATGGTAGTATAAATTGTATAGTTGAATATATATTTGGATTGCCAAAAGGCAAATTAACCTGGTAAATGAATCCTTCCTTAAACAAAAAGAAAAGAAAGACTAAAGAAAAATAGATAAAATAATATAGAAGCCTTTTGGTATAAAGTATAAATGCAGCTACTAATAAAATAGATAAAAAGGTTAAACCTAAACCGATAAAGATACCATAGGTAATACTTCTATGTCCATTACTTTCTATAAAAGTAATTTTATCCCATAACTGAATTTGGGCATTCAGACTTTGATACTTTTTTTTAACTTTCAAATAACAAACAACTTCTTCATTTTCAGTCATTGTAATTGGATAAAGTGCATATCTGTGTTGAATAGGTTTTTGATCCAATGAGAAATCATGTTTTATAGTAGTTTTAATATCAGTTTTATCATTTCGTAGAATAAATAGTTCACAATTTTGCAAATCAAGATCAGTTACTTCTAAAATCAAATTCTTTGTTCGATCACTACTGTTTATCAAAGAAAACTCGTACCACCAAACTGTTGGTGACGAATTTCTGTAACTAAGAAGGTTATTAAATTTCGAAAAATTTAGATTTTGCCTATTGCTCAAAATAAAGCCTAAACTCTGCTCAATAGTAGTGTCTTTATACACTTGTACTGAATTTAAAATGCTGCGATAATCGAACGTATCTTTTATAATGAAAGTAGTTGGTTCAATTTCACTATGAAGTACTTGAATAAATTGGAAGAAGAAGAATGCGAAGGTGCAATATTTTCGTATCAGAGTAATTGCTTTTAGACTACAAAAAATAGATTACAATATGGCAAATTACTCTTTTGTCACAAAGATTTTTATATTATTTCTAATAGTATCGTCGTCTATTCTATTAATGCTGAAAACTTAGATAGATGTTTTCCAACATTAAGATACAAGAATCCAATTGTCACATTTTTCAATATTGTTATATTTTTTTAATGGTTATTTCGAGTTAAGATTTTGAAAGAGATACATAAATGAATTAAAAATAAAATTTGTTCAGAACTGTATCTATCAATCAGTTTGAAATACATGAGATAATCGAATTACTTGTAATTATATCGACTAGAGATCTTAATACGCATTATAGAAATTGTAAAATTTAGAAGAAAAATTATATAAATTTCACTTTCAATTCTTTTGATAACAAGATATTTTCAACTTAATTGTGTTTCCAATAACCTAATAAGCAAATGACTCAAAACACAATAAAAATTGTCGTTGTTGACGACCATCCTGTTGTAATAGATGGACTGAAGCTAACCTTGAAAGACATTCAGAATTTAAGCATAATTGGAGAAGCGTATACTGAAAACCAAATTTATACAGTCATCAAAAACTGCAAACCCGATATATTAATTTTAGACCTTAATCTTAACGGAACTAATTCCCTAACTTTTCTAGATAAAATATATAGTATTCAGTCAGATATTAAAACTATTATTTTCTCTTCTTATAATACTCCAAGCTTAATACGTTCCATGTCACAATCCAAAGTGAATTGCTTCATTCCAAAAGATGCTTCAAAGTTCGAGCTAGTAGATGCAATTTATAAAGTACATAATGGAGAAAAATATATTTTTAATAAGACTGGGATGTGTACTGATCAAACTGATATTGACAATAACGATTTCATAGATTCTTTTCTAAAAATGAACAATCTTACTCAACGAGAATTAGAAGTAATTCGATTGATTGTTAAGGGTTTTACTAGTGATGACATCTCTAAGAAACTGTTTATCAGTAAGCATACTGTACAGTCGCACAGAAAAAATATTTTGCGAAAACTTGAACTTCATGACAGGTCAGATATTGTGAAATTTGCATATGAAAATAAATTGATGTAAGTCTACATTGACTTTATGTTCTTGCCTAAGCCCTAAATGCTTTTAAATTAAATATGATCTGCAATTTTTGATTTCTTAGCATTAAGCTATAATTTAGAAAATATCCTAGTTTTTCTTCTTAAGGATCAAACACCTCCAAATAACTTCTAACAAATACTCAAGCAAGGATCTTGTTGTAAAATCCCCTCACGAGGGGATTTCATGCAATCCTAGATTTCTATATTTTTGGTAACTATATAGATTAGCAGTTTGCTAAAATAATGGAAAATATCAGTCAAGTTAACTTGCAAAGTTGTAAGTGAATTGAACTTTGAAGATCATCTATTTTGAAAATTGCCAATTAAATACTCCTACTCTCCGATTTCAGTAATTGTTATTTAAATTTTTCGTGATGAAAAAAATTCTGCTATTGGTTATGTTTTGTGTTAGTTCTTTTTTTGCTAATTCACAAACTTTTGGAGTACAGTATACTAAAGAACCAGGATTGTTTTTACTTTACAATCATACAAATCACATATATGTAGTAGACCTTCAAAAATCATGGACTGACTGTAAGGGTATAGTGAGAATTACAAATTTTACTAGAATCATTAGACCAGGATATGAAGGCACTTTGGGGGTTAAAAATGGTCTATGTTGGGATGGGAATAATTCATCAAAAACGAACTTTACAATTGTTTCACATTATAAAATTGAGAGTTAAAATAAAAATCTACTTTAATAAGAAATTTTTGATTTAACCCCTTGAATTCCTCACATCCGAAAACAATTCTCGCCAAAAAGATTTCCACTGCGGAAAATCATCAAAAAATTTAAGCTTATTTTGCTTACTTGGATCAAATGGTAGTATAACCACTTCGATATGCGAAGCCGCAGACTTCGCCAAGAGGAAAAGCTCAGCCATTTTCTCATCCGTAATAGGTATACATCCAACTGTCTGACATCCGCCATGAATATAAATATCACTGCCAGGCGAATTAGGATCAGCAATAAGCATATCTCTCTCATTCGGATAATCAAGCCCTAAAGAAAGATAAAACTTACTCTTGGGATTAAATACAGCTACCTTATAAATACCTTCAGGTATTTGCCTATCCCCTTCTTTTAATTTTGGGCCTAAGTGACCAGAAAATTTACAAAAAGGATAAGTCCGTACACGCTTCCAATCTGATGAATCTCTTTTTAGGTATATATGGAGGAGCTGCTCTGCTTTGAAAGCTTCCATTCTTAAACTATAGCCTGATCTTGGAAGATCTAAGCTATCCAACAATTCATCTATGATAACTTGCTTACCGTAAAAATTCTTTTCTCCTTCACTTGACATACAAGCACAAAGTAAAATGAAAAATAAATATGGAAGATATTTTAACAAGCGAATAATTTAAGTTGATTAAATTTTTACTTTTGACACATGTCTATTAATAAAGGTATAATATTTTTTATGATCATAGCCTGCTATGGTTGTGGTCTAAGTAAAAAAATAACTATGGATACAGAAAGAAAGGTTGCTTTTCAAGGTCATCGAGGGTGTAGAGGATTATTACCCGAGAATACGATTCCCGCCTTCATAAAAGCTTTAGAATATGTTGACATTTTAGAGTGCGATGTTGTCGTTTCAAAAGACAATAAGGTGATTGTTTCTCACGACCCTTGGGTAGAGGCGAGTATCTGTAGTCATCCAGATGGTCGACCTGTAACAGAAAAAGAGGAGAAGGAAATAAGGATATTGAATTTGACCTATGAAGAACTGAAAGCCTTTGATTGTGGCTCGCGAGGGCACGCAAAATATCAAGAGCAAAAGGCGATGTCTGCTTACAAGCCATCTTTGATAGATATGGTAACAGAGGTAGACAAACATTGCAAAGAAAACAATATACCGCTACCCTATTATGATATTGAAATCAAAAGTGTAGAAAAATGGTATGGTGAATTTACACCTGCACCTGCGGAATATGTTACTTTGGTTTTGAATGAATTGGCAGAGCTAGGCATCGAAGAGCGTTGCAATTTGCAATCCTTCGACATCAACATACTTGAAGAAGTGCATAAGCAAAATCCAAAAATAGTACAGGCCTATCTGATTGAAAATATCTCGGGATTCGATAAAAACATGGACAAGCTTTCTTTTGTTCCCCAGATTTATAGTCCCTACTATAAGTTTGTCACTCGAAAACTAGCAGATAAGGTTCATAAAAAAGGAATGCGGCTTATACCTTGGACGGTAAATGAAGTAGAGGACATGAAAAAAATGATAGATGCAGGTGTAGATGGGATCATAACAGACTATCCAAATCGAATCGGTCATTTTCAAAAATAGAGACTAAGACTGGATCTCTTTTCCTTCAGCCTTTAGCTGGTAAGGATCTGGAGATTTCCACTTGTAAGAATTTAAAGCATTATAGATTACAGTATGTATCCTACCTCTGTACTTATCCTTGAACAATTTTCTATTTTCAATGCTTGGATGGATTCTATTAGATAAAAAGATGTAAATCAATTCTGTTTCTGGATCTACCCAAACACAAGTACCTGTGAATCCAGAATGTCCGTAGGTCGCTTTGCTAGCCTTTGGGCTACATGACTCGGTATACTTTCCGCGTGGCTTATCAAAACCATAGCCTCGTCGGCTGTAATAGGGAGGCGTTACAAATTGCTCCACTGTAGATGCTTCAAGAAATTGTTCGCCGCCGTAGGAGCCTCCATTTAGCAACATTTGAAAAACATAAGCTAAGTCCTCAGAATTGCTAAATAGTCCAGCAGAACCAGCGATTCCTCCTTGTAGTGCTGCCGCTTCATCATGCACATAACCATGAATTACTTGCTTACGCCATTTTTTGTCAAATTCTGTAGGTGCAATCTTAGTAATGGGATGTTTCTCAATCGGATTATAGCCTAAATTCCTAAGCCCTATTTTATCATAGAACTTATTGTATAAGTAGTCATCTATTTTTTGTCCTCCTTGCTTTTCAACAACCTTGTGGAGTAAGTTGAAGTTCACATCACTGTATCTGTATTTAGATTTTTTATACGGTTTGAGGCTATACACCTTATCCCATAATAAGTCTACTTGCTTAGCATTGGTATAAAAGTTTTTTGCTACAGCTTGAGAATGTTCTGGAGTTTTGGTGTAGCAATACTTGTCACTGCAAGATTCCATTAAGCTATCTTGCACCTCCACAAAGTCAGAGATAGGCATATTGGGTTGCAAATTGGACCTATGAAGTAGCAAGTCTCTTAGATAAATATTCCTTATTCTTGATCGACTATCTAAATCTAATAGATTTTTCATTCTATCTTTAAAACCAATCTTTTCTTCTTCTATTAATTTCATTGTCGCCAAAGTAGTACCTGCAACCTTGGTTACACTAGCTATATCGTATAGATTCTCTGTATTGATAGGGAATGCCTTTTCATAAGTCTGATATCCAAATCCTTTAGAATAAATAATATTACCTGATTTGGCAACTAATACTTGACAACCTGGAATGGCCTCTTTGTCAATAGCAGTATTCACTATGGCATCTATACCAACCAAGTCCGTTGGGTCGATTCCAACTTCTCTAGGGTCGGCATATTTCAATCTAATTTTATGAACCTTATGTTCGTTGGTCGGAATAATAAAATCGTTGACTGCAAAATCAAGACTTGCCTTACCATTAAATCCACCAAAAGCCAATTGAGCAGCCGCAGACTGTGCATATTGATCTAGATCGAAGCTTTGCATGCTGGCTACATGAGACTTAAATGAGGCTAAGTATCGCGGGTCTCCAAAATTGACTACTAGAGAATTTACATTTTTCGTCGCATTTAACTTGTCCTCAAGCTCTATTCTTTCGGCGTCTGATAAAATAGATCCATCATAAAGGTAAACATTCGTTGTTCCAATGTCTTCTGATAAACTTGATAAATCTAATACTTCATTTACGTGATCGTACCTTTGAAACACCGCAGCGTCAGCATATTTTTTAAATGTTGCAGTAAATACTCTTGCATCAAATTTTGTCAGGTTCTGGATAGTAAATTTTTCTTGTTTAATTTTTCGAAATGGAATTAGAGAAGTCGGGTTATGTGTAAGCACCACCGCATTTTCTTGAAGAGATCTTACAAGAAAATCATACTCTTCATAGTGAGTCAAATAATTAGCTGCCTCGACGTCCATTTTTATAGCACCTTTATTTCTGCTAATCCAATTTTTAGTCTTGAGGATACGCGCTACCTTTTCATCTAATACCACATCTGTTAGAACTCCATCCTGATAAAGCTCTCTCAATTTAGCCGTTTGCTTTCTTACATCTTTTACCAAAATAAGATCTATACCAGTATGCAATAATTTTTTAATACTACTGTTACTCACTCCTGAAATAAGCAAGCCATTGTAGTCATAATTTTGATGAAGATGAGATTTAAGAAACTCATACGATTGATCAAATACGCTTTGATCAAGGAAGAAATCTTCACCAATCATCAAACCTGAGTATCCAATATTATCCAGTAATTCTAGCATGACCAAATCTGGATGATTAGCGAGCGTATCTTTACTTGGATCATAAAATTGATTCAAATTATTAGCCACACAGAATGTACCTGTATTCCTCAGTCTATTGATATGCTTTTTAGCTTGATAAACTAATTTCTCTTTATCTCCGCAAAAGTTATTTTTATCAAATTTTGTTTCCTGATTAGTCACATTGATATTTGGCCCAATTGCAAAATCAAAATTAAACGCCGTAAGTTGCTGCTTGAATATATGCTCAGTTTCGCTCACTAGACTATCATTGCTAGACGAATTCAATGCACTTAAACTAGGAAAGTTAACCGTATTGCTAAATTGATTATTGATGCTCACGTTTTCACGAGTACCATGTAAAAATCTCTTTTCACTAAACGCATTGCAGTTATCTATGATCCGCATATACTGGATAGCATCCGTATTCGATAGGATGGTACCGCTAATCAGATTTTCTTTTACGAAAGTATAAATGCTGTCTTCTGTACATTGTGGGTGAAGCTCCGTGTCTAGGATTAGGAGTTGTCCTAGCTTTTCTTCTACCGTCATGCCTCCGACTAGAGATTGAATTTCTTTGTCCTCTATGGTAGCATATGGATTAGGCGTATTCATGCTTGATTGCTCTATATCGCAGCGCAATAATAGGAGCATTACCAAACAAAAATATGCCGAAATTCTAGTCAAATCTAAATAGATATATTATGAATATTTATATACGTTGTCACATCTCTTGTAGTTCTAGTTAATGCAATAAGATGACCAAAAAACTGTCAGACTTGGCTTTCAAAAAGATTACTTGCAAAAAAGCAGTCAATGACTAAAATTCAGTCAGCATTAACTTACTGTGATGGACAATCCTAACACTGTGTTTGGTTTTATACTGATCTATTTTGGAGGCGCAGTAGATATTAGCGGGTAAAACCTGACTGGTATGCTACATAGTTAGAACGATATGTCTGAAGACATAGTTTTGCGAGGAATGTTAATGAGGTGACAAAGGGGGATTTACAAAATCAAACTTGCTAGCGAGATTTGAAATTATTAGTCAGCAGCAAAATAATAGCTGGCATTTATCTTGAATAGATCCAAGAATAGATCATGAGGATAGCAGTCTTCCCCTAAATTAAAACATAGTAGAAAAAGGTATACTAAATATACTTAGACTGGTTCTTTTCTAGAAGCACATCTTTCAGCTCTTTAAGTGCTGCATACTCAGAAGGAAGCGCTTTCTTAAAGATGTCTTTGATCCCAACGTAACCACACTTATCGAGATTTGGGATAGAGTTTTTAACCGCACTTTTGACAATGCGAATGTCTTGCTTGATAATTGCTTTTACCGATGGTATTTCATGCCAATCCGCTTCGACGGCACAAACCTGCTGAAGAGATCCATCCTGCTTTTGGATGGGATCCAACTCAATCATATTATCTTGAAAATCTGGACTAGAAGGATACTTGAGTAGTGTTTGAGGTACTTTGTACTTAGGTGTTTTTTCGCTATCATCGAGCTCTAAAAAGATCTCAAGACCTTTTTTGTTTACACGATAAATGATAACCCTTGCTTGATCGAAAACGCTCATTCTCTCTGCGATTTGTTTAATTTTAAACCGCAATTTAAGAAAATGGTTGTCATTTTTAATGTCTTATTAGAAATTATATACAAATCTCTATTTGTCAATGGATTACATCAAGTAATAGAGCAAACTCAGATCAAAAAAAACAAATGTTATAGCTTGTAAGTCTTACGTTTCTTCTTCTTTTTAAGCTTTTCACGCTCTTCTTCGCTCAAACCAGGGGCATTGGGATCAGCATTCAAGCCATTAGGATCTAAGTTATCCATATCAAAGTCTTCAAATAGGTGATCAAAGCCATCCATATTCCCAAAGTCCAATTGCTGAAACTGCTCTTGCATCATTTTCATCATCTCTTGCATCATTTGATCTATCTCCCCCATTTCCATGTCAAAACCATTTCCAAATTGCTTGATGATCATAGTATCCATCATCATCCCTCCATCCATGTCTCCAAAACCAAAATTGCGGAACAACTCTTCCATTTCACTAAATGGATCTGTAGGATTTATGGGCTGATTCGGCTCATCAGTTTGCGCTTGTAGTTGCAATGCAAGAAAACCGAATATTAGTATTGCGAATATCTTTAACTTCATGATTTAGATAGTTTATCTACTAGAAAATAAAACGCTGTAGTTATCAAAATAATTTCTCCCTCAGCTGTTAAAGTATTATTAATCATATCAAATACTCTTTTTGGAAAGGGAGAGTCAAAGGACAAATCATTGATTATACCTAGTTCTTTATCTTTATATATTACCCTACTATAACTACCTTCGCCACCATGGTTGATTCGTCCAGCCAATCTCTTTTTCATACTATAAAACTTATAGTCATCAGTCATAAAACCAATTTGCTGATCATTGAAATAACACTGAATAGACTTTGGGGTTTTGATATAAAGCAACTTATGATTAGCTGTATTCACAGCCATCATTTGTTTTAGCTTGCTGCTATTATAATTTTTCATTACAAAGGCTAGCATCGGTTCATCATAGATGGATACAAAAACGCCTTTGAGTTTATCGCCTCTATTGGATTTATTTGTGCAAGTGTAAGACAATAGATCTGCATCTTCCTTAGAGTATGGAATAAGCTCTGTTGATAATGCACTCACTTCTTCTAGGAGATCTATCTTCTCTTGCTCCAGCCTACTCTTACCGAAAGTGAAGTATTCTAATATTTTAAAAGGGTTGAAATCCATTCTTTACAATACAATTTTTCCCAAATTATACTTAATTGCTAGAAATAAAAAAAGACTGGAACAAAAATTCCAGTCTTTCTTTATACTATATATTTTAATATCAAATTTATCCTAAGTAAGATTTCAGCTGCTTACTATTGTAAGATTTTCTCAATCTGCGAATAGCTCTTTCTTTTATCTGTCTTACTCGCTCTCTAGTAAGGCCATACATCTCTCCGATCTCTTCCAATGTCAAAGACTTGTGTCCTTTCAAACCGTAGTACGAACTAATGACATTGACCTCTCTAGGTGACAAAATAGCTAAACCATGATCTACCTCATCTTTCAATGACTGTTCCATCAACTTTAGATCCGGACTACCCTCATCACCTTGAGAAATTAGATCAAGCATAGTAGCGTCTCCGTCTTCACCGCTTATTGGTGCATCTACAGAAAGGTGTCTGCTATTTCCTTTGATCATGGTAGAAATCTCCTTTGGAGTCATGTCCAAAAGCTCTCCCAATTCTTCATGAGATGGTTCGCGTTCAAACTGTTGAACAAAGTTTAAGAACGCTTCATTAACCTTATTATATGAACCCACTTTGTTTAGTGGTAATCTTACTATTCTTGAGTATTCAACTATTGCCTGTAGGATAGATTGGCGAATCCACCAAACAGCATATGAAATAAACTTAAAACCTTTAGTCTCATCAAATCTAGTAGCTGCCTTCATCAGACCAACATTTCCCTCGTTGATCAAATCACTTAAACTTAATCCTTGATTTTGGTATTGCTTCGCTACAGATACAACGAAACGGAGATTAGCTTCAGTTAACCTTTCCAAAGCATCATTATCACCAGCTTTGATACGACGAGCCATTTCTGCCTCTTCCTCGGCATTTAACATGGTAATTTTACCAATGTCATTAAGATATTTGTCAAGAGCTAAACTTTCTCTCGAGGTTATCTTGTTTGTAATTTTCAACTGCCGCATATGTAACTTAGATTTATAGGTTTATTATCTCTTAATACGAATTATTCCGCATTTTAGTTTCTGCAAAAATCGAACCCACTTGACATTCCCAAATATTTAATGTATAGTCGGTGTACTATCAATACAATGCCCATAAATTAAAAGTTTCTTTTGATCAAGAGTTTTTAGGATTTTAACTACTTATTAAGCTTAATACTCGACCAACTGACCGTTTCCTTAACAAAACAGCACGTTCCCAAACTCATTCGCATAATCTTAATGGAATCATTCTGCTCATATTTCATTAAGAACTTTAATCAGATATTAACAAAAAAAAGAGCAGACCTAAATGAATAGATCTGCTCTTTTTTACTTTGTATAGCTAAATAACTATGCGATCGGAGAACCGTCTTTTTGCAATAAAGCTTTCCTCGATAATCTATACTTTCCCGTCTTCTTATCGATTCCTACTAGTTTCACTTTCACATCGTCACCTTCAGTGAATACGTCAGCGACGTTTTCAACTCTGGTATGTGAAATCTCAGAAACGTGTAATAATCCACTTTGACCCATAAAGTCAACGAATACACCATAAGTTTGTACTGAAGCTACTTTAGCATCATATACATCTCCCACTTCTGGTTGGTAAGTGATCTTCTTGATAGTTGCCAATGCAGCATCGATATCATCCTTGTTAGAACTAGAGATTGTAACTACCCCTTGTTCATCAACTTCTTCGATATTGATAACTGTATTCGTTTCTTTCTGAAGCTCTTGGATTACCTTACCACCTGGCCCGATAACCGCTCCGATAAACTTCTTAGCGATTTTTATCTCCACCATTCTAGGTGCATGTGGCTTATAATCAGCGTTTGGCTCAGCTAAGGTCTTATTCATCTCATCCAAGATGTGAAGTCTACCTACTTTCGCTTGATCCAATGCTTTTTGTAGTATCTCATATGGAAGTCCATCCACTTTGATATCCATTTGGCAAGCAACTATACCATTCTTAGTACCTGTTACTTTAAAATCCATATCCCCTACAGCATCCTCGTCTCCTAATATATCTGAAAGGATTGCATTTCTAGTACCATCTGATACCATACCCATTGCTATTCCAGATACACCACCTGATACAGGAACCCCTGCATCCATTAGTGCCAGCGAACCAGCACAAACAGTAGCCATTGAAGAAGAACCGTTTGATTCTAAAATATCAGAAACAATTCTTACTGTATAAGGATATTCTTTAGGCATAACCTTTTTGATAGAACGACCCGCCAAGTTAGCGTGACCAACTTCACGACGACCAGGACCTCTCATCATTTTCACCTCACCTACTGAAAGCGCAGGGAAATTATAATGTAGGATAAATGGTTCGTAGTGATTGTCCAAAGCAGTATCTATCATCAACTGATCCGTCTTGGTACCAAGTGTCATAGAAGTAAGTGCTTGCGTCTCTCCTCTGGTAAATATCGCCGAGCCGTGTGCAGATGGCAAATAATTCACTTCAGTCCAGATGTTTCTTACTTCATCCAACTTACGACCATCTAGTCTTATATTTTCAGCCATCACCATTTCACGAATGGTTTCTTTTTGTAGCTTATTATAGTATTCTTTATAGAAGTGCATATTCTCTTCCAAGTGCTCTTCGTCGAATGCTTCTTCCAAAGCAGCCTTCATTTCATCCTTGATTGCAGAGAATGCATTCTTTCTATCTAGCTTGTTGTGCGCACCTTTACATACTGCATATATCTTATCATGTGCGAATGACTTCACCCATGCTTTAGCTTCTTCATTTTGTGGAGCAGCTTCTACTTCACGCTTCACTGTTGCTTTTTCACCTACTTTTTGAGCAAGATCCAGTTGTGCTTGACACTGCACTTTGATCGCCTCATGACCATATTTGATAGCTTCGATTAGATCCGCTTCAGTTACTTCATTCATCTCTCCTTCTACCATCATCACGTTGTCCAAAGTGGCTGCAAGGATAATATCTAGATCAGCAGTAGCTAGTTCAGCTCTACCCGGATTGATTTTTAGTTCTCCATTTATTTTTGCCACCCTAACTTCAGAGATAGGACCTGCAAAAGGAATATTAGATACAGCTAGTGCAGAAGAAGCAGCCAATGCAGCTAATGCATCTGGCATAACGTCTGCTTCAGCAGATATCAGGTTAATGATAACCTGAGTTTCATTCATATATCCATCAGGGAATAAAGGTCTAAGCGCTCTATCCACCAATCTTGATACAAGGATTTCATATTCTGAAAGTCGAGCTTCTCTTCTGAAAAAGTTTCCTGGAATTTTTCCAGCAGCCGCAAATTTTTCTTGATAGTCTACTGAAAGCGGGAAGAAGGATTGACCCGGTTTTGGTTCGTAGGCACTTACCACTGATGCAAATACCATGGTATCACCCATTCTGATGACTACTGATCCGTGAGCTTGTTCTGCTAACTTGCCAGTTTCGATGGTTACCTCTCTCCCATCAGGTAGGTTAAACGAGGTAGTAGTTGGAATCTTTTGACCCATTCGTTTTTCGATTTAATTATTGATTATCTAATATATTCGCACCTTTCAATATGAACTTTTTCACCAAAAGGATTTTTAATTTTTACCTAAACATACAAATAGCAAATTATTCTCTAGAACACCAAGGTCTAGAGAATAACTAGCATTATTGTCTCTTTAGTCTTTGTTATCTAGAATATGTAAACGGAAAGAATTCAGAATGTTTACACAATTCAGGAAAACAGCTTTATTTTCTGATACCAAGCTTTTCAATCAGACCTCTATATAGGTTGATATCTCGCTTTGCAAGATATTGAAGAAGTCTTTTACGCTTACCTACCATAGTAAGTAGCGCTCTTTTACATGAAAAGTCTTTCTTGTTTTCACGTAGGTGGTCAGAGAGTGCTTTGATTCTGAAGGTTAATACAGCTACTTGTCCTTCGATGGACCCTGTATTTTTTTCACTACCTCCATATTCTTTGAAGATTTCCTCTCTTTTTTCTTTTGTTAAATAAACAGCCATTTTTTTTAAGTTTTACCGTTAGTAATCACTGAGATCAGTTACAGCGGCTGCAAATATATGCCTAATTTCCCTATTTCTCAATATTTGCTAAGTATTTCGGGCTTATAGTCTTCTTTTATCATATGTTACTTCGTCTTTGCCTCATCCCATAGCGCATCCATTTCGGCTAAGCTCATCTCTTCCAGCGCTTTAGATGCATTTTTCTCGATATATTCAAATCTGGATTTGAATTTACGATTTGTCTTGGCGAGTGCCGTCTCAGGGTCAATCCCAGCAAATCGAGCATAATTGACCAAGGAAAACAATACATCTCCAAATTCATCTTCCTTTCTTTCTATACTTTCCGCCTCAGAGATCGTTTCGTGTAGCTCCCCTACTTCCTCTTTAACCTTTTCCCAAACCTGGTCGATATTTTCCCATTCGAAGCCCACCTGCGCCGTCTTATCTTGCATACGATACGCCTTCACCAGTGCAGGTAGAGAATTAGGTACTCCAGATAAGACAGATTTCTTACCTTCTTTTTTCTTTAGCTGTTCCCAATTCTTCTTCACCTCTTCCGCATCCTTCACCTCTGTATCTCCATATATATGTGGATGTCTGCGGATTAGCTTCTCACAGCAGAAGTTGATACTATCCGCCACATCAAATAGCTTCTGCTCCTCTGCTATTTTCGAATAAAACACCAGATGCAGCATAATATCGCCTATTTCCCCCTTCATCTCCTCATAGTCTTTCTCTAAGATAGCATCCGTCAGCTCGTAGGTCTCCTCTATGGTCAAGTTTCGCAGACTCTCGAAGGTTTGCTTACGATCCCATGGGCACTTTTCGCGCAGTTCATCCATTATATCTAATAGCCTCCCAAAAGCTTTTAATTTCGTATCTTTGTCATTCATTACACGATAGATTTATTAACCCAAAGGTAAACTGAATTCTATCGATTTACGTTATATGAGCAAAGACATTTAGTCATGGAATTTTTATACGTTTTAGGAATTATCTTTTTTGTGTTCGGGATTTCATTCATCTTGATCAATCTACGTGGCGTAGTCAAAGGAGAAGACTTCAGAGGAACCTGCGCTACCAACAATCCTATGATCAAGAATAAGTTTGGCGACTGCAACGTGTGTGGCAAGACCGCCGACGAAGCATGCAAAATGCCTTAGTTAATTATAAATGATAAATTATAAATGCTTCTCTGGTTTCTACTTACTAGCGAATTAGCTTATGACTTGGAGCCCATCTAAAACGTTTATAATTTATAACCTGTCCTGAGCGACTTTAGTCGCCGAAGGATTCACAATTTATCATTCTTTTCCGGGAGTGCCACCAGCTTCAGTGAAAAACTTCAGCTGCTGTCGCGCTATCCGAGACGCCGCGTTCGCTTTGGTCCTTCGGACTTCCGATCAAAGATCGGAATCTCTACTATCGCTCACTCAAAAGTGTAAATTTTTATTTTATTTGTTTACTCAAAACTAATATCCTTGATACTTTTGAATTTCCACTGTCTTAAATAAATTACTTATATGGAATTAACAAGAAAAATAATTTTCACAACTCTAGCTTTTTTATTTATCTGCCATACTTCAATAATAGCACAACATAAGAAAGGAGTTTTAATTTATGAGGCTCAAAATATAAGGGGTTACACATGGGAAGATAAGATTGCAGAAAGTAATTTGGACTCCATACAATCTTCTAATGCTAGAAAGCGAATAGAAGAATTTCTTGGAAAGAGAAAAAAAGAAGAAGAGTTAAAGAAAAAAAAGCCTTTTATATGGGAATACCACTTCAATAAAGCAAAAGCACGCGTAATTGGCAATAAAGTTTATCAAGGAAAAACTTTTGGCATATACGACTACAAGGAAAACACTAGAATCGTAAGGCGATATCATAAAGGAAACCCAAATGACTTTCGAATTGACTCTGTCGATTATAACTTTATTAATGGAGAGAAAGAATTTGAAGTTGAAATTTTCAGAGACAGCACCAAGATTATAAGAGGCTTTGATTGTTATAAAATTGAAATCGTTGAAAAATGGGGATACGACAAAAGACCTTCATTATTTTATGAAATTTATGTCACTGATAGCATTCATTTTCCTGTTAATGCTTTGATGCATATCCCTGTCTTCGTATCTAATTCTTGTCCAGTAAGTATAAAACATTGGGGGCTACGAAAAGAGAACTACTTCAGTGCAGAACTAATTAGTTTCAATAAAAACCTAAGAAAAAAAATGCTAAAGGTGCCAAAAGAGTTTAAAGGCAAGCAGTAAGTAATTTATCCCACCAATAATAGTTGAATCTTACCTATCGTATTTTTATTTTTCTAAGGTATCCCACCTCTGCGAGTTGGACAAGCTTGAACAAGAGAGAATTGCTAAGGTGCCTAAGGTGGTTTCCCGAATAAGATTTGCGATACCCATTCGTTCAGAACCCCTTGAAAATCCTAAAAGCTCTTCAGCGTATACAATATACCTAATTTTTTCTAAAGTGTCTTGTACATGATAGAATTGCTCTTCAGTGCCCCACCTCTACGAGTTGGGCAAGCTACGGTGGTTAACCGAATCAGATTTGCTGCATTCATGCATTCGGAATCACCTGAGCTTATCCAACTAATAGAGTTGAAAATCTAGACTTGTCTTGCGCATACAAGCCACCTAAGTTTTTCACCTAGAGATCCAGCATCTCAGAGTTTTTTATTAAATTGTAACATAAATTCATCCAAAACAACCATCTAAACGCAAATAGACACGTTATAATTAAAGTAACATATTCAATATGACAAGGATTCTTATCCTATTTTCATTTCTGTTGATTAGCCATATTGGCAAGGCACAGTTATACTCAGACAGTATCTCGGTCAACTTCTTTCTCATTGACGAATGCCGTATTAGCCAAAATATGAGTGCCGAGATCAATCATGTGCACGAAACTTTTGCATCAGATGCTATTCAATTTGAATGTTACTTTCCAAATAGTTCATCCACTGTAGAAAAGATAGAGGGCTTTCTTTCGGACTATCAAATAGATATTCCTTACACTACCGACTATGATAAAAAGAAGACTATGCATTATGGAGCTAGCATCGCACCAGAAGTGGTGGTGTATGACGAGAAAAAAAAGGAAGTCTTATACAAAGGAAGAATAGATAACTCTTTTGATGCAGTTGGGACAAGGCGGAGGGTCATTACTTCTAGAGATCTGAGAGAAACCCTACAGGCTATAATTGAACAAAAAGAAATAACAACTAAAGAAACGCAAGCCATTGGCTGCTTTTTAAATATTCAAAAGCAATAAAATGAAATACTTATTACCCACACTAATTATCATTTTACTCTCTATTGACGTAAATGCTCAGCGTACTTTTGCCAATGACATTGCGCCGATTATTTATGAGAAATGTGCTACCTGCCATCGAGATGGTGAGATAGGCCCAATGGCTTTGACCAATTATGAAGAAGTACAATCTTGGGGACCTACCATAGAGTTTGTTACGAGTAGCAAGATCATGCCGCCATGGCAACCAGATCCTAGCTACTCTACTTTCTTGGGGGAGAATTTTTTAACGGATGAGGAAATAGCAACTATATCAGAATGGGTAAATGATGATATGCCAAGAGGAGATGCCAATGCAGAGCCAGCATTTCCTGATTTTCCAGAAGGATCCGTTTTGGGTACGCCCGACTTGGTTTTAGAAATGGAAGAAGACTGGGTGCACGAAGGCAACTTCCAAGATGACTATAGATATTTTGTATTTCCTACAAACTTCCCGGATGACAAAGTGATCAAGGCGGTGGAGTTTAGACCTGGTAATTCTAAAATTGTTCACCATGCACTCCTCTTTGAGGATGTCACTGGTGCAGCAAGAGAAAAGGATGACGCTACTCCAGAATATGGATTTGATGGTTTTGGTAGTTTCCTAGATGGCAACTCCACAAGCATATTGACGCAGAAGCAATTCCCTGGGTTTGTTCCTGGTCAAAAGCCGATTCGGTATCCTGATGGATTGGGACAAATCTTGCAAGCTGGAGCTGATGTAGTCGTACAGATTCATTATGCACCTTGGCCCATAACAGAAACGGATCGTTCGAAGATGAATATCTTTTTTATGGATGAGACGGAGGAAGAATTGGAACGCCAAGTTCAAGGTCATATTATGGTTCCTCTACAAGAGGTTATTGGAGAACAGTTTTTCATTCTTGCCAATACTAAAAAAGAATTTCACGGAAGATACACTGTACCAATAGATGTCAGTCTGGTAAATATTGCTCCTCATATGCATCTACTCGGTAAGCACTGGGAAGTATGGGTAGAGACGCCTGATGGTGATCGCATCAACTTAATCAACGTACCAGAATGGGATTTCAACTGGCAAGGATCTTATAGTTTTGATCGCTTCAAAGTGGTGCCTGCAGGTAGTGTTGTACATGCCGTAGCGAGTTATGACAATACCACAGATAATCCTAACAATCCAAGCAATCCACCTCAATTCGTCACTTGGGGTGAAGGTACTCAGGATGAGATGTACTACCTACCACTTGGCTTCGTAACTTATAAAGAAGGAGATGAAGACATCGTTTTTTCTGAAACCACAGTAAGTGCTAAAGACTTATTGGTCACCAATAATCTTATCTACCCTATTCAACCTAATCCAGTAAGTGCTCATACCGTAACTGGTTTTTATTTAGAACAAGGACAAAGTGTCAATATCAGTATTTATGATATTCAAGGTAAGAAAGTGAGAACCTTGAGAGAGAATGAATTCTTCAATATGGGTGATCACTTTATTGATTTTTCTACTCGTGCTCTTTCAGGTGGAATTTATGTTTTGCAGATTCAAGGGAAGGATTTTATTATGACGGAGAAATTTGTTAAGTAATTATAAATTATAAATCACTACTGTCCGGTTAAAACTGAAAGAGACTAAAAACGTTCCTTTATCGCCTATAAACACTATATGTGTGTCTTATTTTTTAAAAGTAAGCCCCTAGGCTAGAATAAAGTTGGTCCTTTGTTATTAATTGATTGATAGTTCAGCAACGATTTATATGGATTATTGAAGAACTTATACAAGTCTACATAAGTCATTAGATGAATTCGAATCATCGAACTAATGTTGGCAAAAGACCATTTAGTTCTAAGTTTTGACTGCACAATTTTGATTAACAAATCTGCGATTAAGGCACACCAAATCTGTATTTGTATTGCATTCTCATTATCTCCTAAAAAGTACTTTAGTGGATAATTTTGTTTAAGTCTTTTAAACAGTAACTCTATTTGCCATCTCTGTTTGTAGATTTGACTGATAGTATAGGCTGCCAATTTATTAGAGTTAGTAATGAAAGTAAATACCTTATCTTTTTCTTTATCATAATACTCAATCAGCCTAGCATTTATTCGGGTTACATCTTTATGAGATGTGTGGCCTAAAATTACTTGTTGATCTAGTCTAACCCCCTTATTGTATTGAGCTTTCGTAATTGGACTTTCGCTTATTACTTCACAAACAGCCCCTTTCCTTAGTCGAGTTACCCAAGTAACCTTGGCTTCATCCCACAGCTTATACTGAGCATAATCCACATAGGCCTTATCAAAGACTACTATCGCTCCCTTTGGAAGCTGTAAGCCTTGTATAAAGGGGGTGTCGTGCTTTGCAGCAGCAGTTAGCTTGACAAAGCATGGTACATCTTCATCTGCTTTTATCATTGCATGTGCCTTAATACCACCTTTTCTTTTTCCATCTACAGGGTTTCTTCCAGCGTTCTTTAATATCTCTTTAAATAACTGAATAGTCGTTGAATCAATTATATACAGTCTAGAGTGAATACTTTTTCTTGTTCGGCTGTCCGGTAAACTAGAACCAAATTGCTTGTATATTTCATAGTAAATAGCCTCAAATACTTTTGAGGATCGATTCGCATTGCCTTCTGAAAGAGTACTTCTCCTTGGAAAATATTTGAGACCCAAGTGCCTTAGCTTTCCACTGCAACCTAGCATTCCAGTAGTAACTTCACGCAAAGAATTGCATTTGTGGAATATACCATAAAGCATCGTTACTAAATGGTCGTAAGTCTTAAACTTCTTATAGTAACGATCTGTGCCTAGCTTGCGAGCTATCCTATTGACTAATGAACGATCTACGAATTTAAGTAGCTGAGAAAATATTGGCTGTCCGGTAAAATTTGCATCTTGTGTCATCTTTATTTTTTTGTGTCGTAACAACAAAATATCGATAACTGAGAGAAGTTTTAGGACTTCTCTCTATTTTTTTCCCCGGACAACAATGATTATAAATGGTGAATTATAAACGCCTTTCTGACTCGAATTGCTTAGGACATAAGTTTTCTTTGTTATTCTTCAGTGCCTCGAGCACGCTAAAGAAGCCCTGCGCTGACTACGGTGATTAACGAACAAACAAGAGCTGCTTTAAAGTATTCATTTAACACCGTAGACACTACAGTTACTCTAACGTGTTCAAACACCAGAGCTTGTCCAACTCATAGAGGTGGAACACCAAAGCTGCTATAACGTGTTCTTAAATATTCTACAGTGCCTTGAACAAGCTAAAGAAGCCTTCGGTGACTACAGTGGTTAACGAACAAACAAGAGCTGCTTTATCGTGTTCATTTTAACACTGGTAGACACCGAAGCTCTTCTAACGTGTTCTTTAATTTTCTTCAAGGCCTCGAACAAGCCTAAAGTAGCTAGTAGATAGATGAATCAATAGCTGTGATAAATGCAGGTATTGAGTAGTTTAAGGTCAAAATATTAATGAAAAGTACTGCATTTTTTCTAAAATAAACCGATCTTGAAGAAGCTTTCTTATGGCGACTTCACGCAGTATAACCATCAATTACTTTTTAAATAAACAAGAACATGAAAATTTCCACTCGTTTAACCTTCATCTCTCTATGTATTTCTTATTCGCTTTTCTTTTTTCAACCAAAATTGATCTTGGCTCAAACTAAAACAGAGAAGAATAAGTACAACTTGCCTAAACATATCAAAAACAGTAATAATGTTCTACTAGTGCAGTTAAAGGGAAGAAAGAATTATGACAGGTATATTATTAAACATATGAAAAATGAGTATTCCGGAAAGTATGAATTTTTAGAAGTAGAAAGTATAAGTAAATATTATGGAGATTACCCAAGCATCCAAAGAGACGGATTCACCATTTATTATTTTCGTGATAATCCTAAGTTTGAAGGTAAATATGAAGATGTTGAGAAATACAGATACTTTTTAGGGCAATATTATATTGCAACCAATGGAGCCTGGAGATTTCCAGGTAAGAAAAGTGAAGTGTATACACGTTTTAAGAGCCATTTTTACATTCTTGATAGAAAGACAGGTGAAAAATATGATTACACTCAACCAGGTAATTCGTTTGCTAAGTTCTTTAAAAAATATATTACTGCAATAGATGAAGGAGTGTGATAGATGAAGGAGTATAATAATTATATAATGCATGTGAGCAGAAAGGAATTCGTCTTGACGGAGAAATTTGTTAAGTAATTATAAATTATAAATGGTGAATTATAAACGCTTCTCTGACTCGAATTGCTTAGGGCATAAGTTTTCTTTGTTATTCTTCAGTCCCTCGAACAAGCTAATGAAGCTTTCGGTGACTACGGTGGTTAACGAACAAATAAGAGCTACTTTTAAGTATTCATTTTAACACCGTAGTCACCGAAGCTGCTCTGTCATGTTCAAACACCGTAGGCACTGAAGCTGCTCTAACGTGTTCTTAAATATTCTTCAGTGCCTCGGACAAGCTAAAGAAGCCCTGCGGTGCCTACAGTGGTAAACGAACACATAAGAGCTGTTTTAAAGTATTCATTTTACCACCGTAGACACTACTCTAACGTGTTCAAACACCGTAGCTTGCAACTCATAGAGGTGGGGCACTGAAGCTACTCTAACGTGTTCAAAAAAGGTATCAGTTCTAACTTCAATAAAGCGCGACGGGCGGGACGCCCCAAAGCTCGGCAAGCCGTATGGCGCGTAGAGCTTAGAGATAGAAATGGTATCGGGCTTTTTTCAAGCCCGATAGGAATGGATAGCTCGACTCCTTCCCTTTTTCAGGGAATGGAGGAAGCCCCAAAAAATGACCATCATATCTAAAAAATTATATATAATTGATAATCAATATTTTACGAGATATACGCCGGCATGACCAGATTATTGGCACAGTACTTGCAATCTAGTAAGTAAGTTTTGGTTAAAAAATTGTAAGATTCGTTTGAGCCCGCATTGTAAAAAATGTGGGCTTTTTTTATTGGTGGATGATGACTTTAGATTGGTAGAGGTGACTGTCGTCCTGAATGCTTAGCATATACATGCCTGGAGCCAAATTACTAGTGATCACCGTCATCTGGCTTATGGAATGATTATGAATGCCCATGTGCACTTCCTGCCCAGCAATGCTCAGTAGAGAGACTTTCATATCTCCCTGAATAGTCTCTGGTAGATTGACTGTAAATGTACCCTGATTTGGATTCGGATAAAGTTCTAATGGTGTGTTGATCACCTGTGTGGTGGCCGTACCGATTTGGATCTCGAATGTTTTTACCACTTCGCAGCCATTGGCGTCGGTGACGGTCGCTGTATAAAAACCGGCTCCTAATTCGTCAATCACAAATCCTGTCTCTCCATTGCTCCACTGAACTGCATAAGTAGGTGTTCCGCCTGAGATATTGAGTACCAAACGCCCAACTGATTGACCAGCCTGCGTATTGGTTTGTTCTTCAAAAATTTGGAGTTCGTTAGGTTCCGTGAT
>CALIEI010000054.1 GCA_938022165.1 uncultured Saprospiraceae bacterium
ACCATGGGCAGTAGGAGACAGCATACGAGTGGAGATACATTCGCTCAATCAAGAGACCTTTTTATTTCTCAGACAAGCGCAGACACAAATTACTTTGGGTGACGCAGGCATCTTCGCCGAACCACCTGCCAACGTACCGACTAACATTATTCCACTCAACGCTACCGAACCTTCAGATGAAGCAGTTGGCTTTTTTAATGTAGCCGCCGTCTCCGAAGAAGGACACATTATTGAGTAGATTTTTTAGAAAAATTATTTTTTGGGGACTCCCAGCCTCCGCGAAAAGCTGCGGCTGGGCGCTACGTTTCGGGGCTCGCTAGTCAGCTCGGACCTGCGTCAATGAAAAATTGACTTGGTCTATCTCCTTCGTCGATACCCACTCCACATCGCTAGTCCGTTTTTTATGAAAGAGCTGTTAGCTATCTAGGTGTCTAGGTTTGAGCTGTTAGCAATTAGCTATTGGCTCTTAGCATTAAGAAGTTGAAAATTTTCCAATTATTCTGTGCAATCAGAATATCACTCATAAACCTGATTGCACAAGTTAGAGAAGACTTATGTGCTGCTTATGCTCCTTATGTTTCTTATGTGGTTCAATGAACCCGTCAGAGAGGCACTTATATGAACCTTGCACAAGTGAGAGAAGCCCTTATATGTCTTATATGGTTAACCGAACACGTTAGAGGAGCACTCTAGAACAGCACTCTCCACTCTCCACTCTCCACTAAAAAACAACCTCCTCCAAATAATGCCTCCCAACCCCAAACTGCTTCTTCAATCGAACAATCTCCGCCTCTATCTTCTCCACATCCACTTTCCCATCGTGCTTAATCGCCGTAATCATTAAATTCTTACCCGTATGTTCCGTAGAGATAAACTCAAAAACATTCGTCTTATAGCCAGCCTTTTTCAGAATCAGCGCTCGGATAGTATCCGTGATAATCTCCGCTTGCCGCTCCTTGAGAATCCCGAATTGATAAACAGAACTCAACTCAGAATTATCTTCGATCAAGTCTTTGCGCACCTGCTTATGACAACAAGGAGAACAAATAATTAATTTTGCATTTGCAGCTATGCCTTTGGCAATAGCATCATCAGTGGCCGTATCACAGGCATGCAAAGCGATCAGGACATCTACCTCACCAATATCAGATTGCTCTATAGAACCCTCCTCAAAAAACAACTGCTCAAAACCAACATCTTGAGCAATACCATTACATATATCTATTAAGTTTGGACGCAACTCTATGCCACGCATAATAACATTTTGACCAAGCTTATTTTTTAGATAATCATATAGCGCAAAAGTAAGATAGCCTTTACCAGATCCCATATCTACGATTTGCATCGGATCCAACTTTGCTAAACTAGGGTTGTTCCGAAGGATACCATCAATGATCTCAACATACTTGTTGATCTGCTTGAATTTGTCTCCTTTATCTTTTTGGATATTACCTTTCTTATTTAAAACACCAAGATGTACTAAGTAATCCGTTTTACTTAATAAAGTTTTCTTTTGCTTGTCATGACTACGCGTAGCTTCTACTTCCGTTTTTTGTTTTTGTACTTTGAGTTTAAAGTTTTTGCCAGGAAGCCGTTCTACAACGATATGCTTTTCAGTGGTGAAAAGATTAGCAATCTCAAAGTCTGATTGGATAAGTTGTACTATGAGATCACTCCCTTCTGACACCCCATAATTTTTAGTGATGTCCTTGGTAGAGTGGCGATATACAAAAGAGAAATGCCTTTTGTCTTTTATGATCGTCATACGTATGATGACTTTTTTTACTTCCGCTGTTTTATCACTAGGCTTACTTAGGGTTAGTCTAGCAAAACTATCTTCTCTTACACAAGTGTACAATTCTTTTATCAGCACTTCTAATTGATCCATGCCCAAATGTAGGAGTATATTGGGTATTTCAAAAGCTTTTTAAATCCTTTGCTTGGAATGTCCACTCTGGAGTAGTTAATGTGCTGTTTATATTGGCCAAGGAATACCAAGGACCAATATCTTTATTGTTTATATTTTTGAGAACGTGGATATCTTGAGCAGGCATATACGACTGTGCTAAAAGAAAAATTTTGTCTTTAGTTTCCTTATGGATAGCCATGTCAACCACAAGTACAGCATGTCCTGGGCTTCCACCTTGTATGAATACATCGCCAATTTGAAGATCAGCTAGTTGTTTTTGTTGCAATTCATTAGACAGCGATAGGGTGCCAGCATAACTAAACACCATATCCATATATTTTCTAAAAGAAGAATAGGTTTTTGACTCATTTTGAGTAGGAACCCAAAAAACATCATTTCCCTGCACTTTGATTCTTTGACCAGATCTCCACTTAGTATAGGATGCCAAAAAACCATTGGTAAAATTAAAATGAATATCATCAAAACGTTCTTTGTGATATAAGTATTCAGCGCGTAACCTCATCACTGCGTCGGCACATTGCTGCAAATCTCTTTTGCCTGTGTCAATATCAAAGATTGCTGCATGGATGCTTTGGGTGTGTTTAGCTTCCTTGTTGAAAAAGTAAACTTTACTACCATGCGGCTTTAACGGGAAATTTTGCAAGTATTGAGCAAAACCAGATGGCTTCAGTATTGGCCTTTCATAATGTAGGAGCAGTTTAAATCTTTCCTTTATGGTGCTCCCTTGAGGGTCGACAAACACAGCCTTATCATTTGCTTTACTCGACACCGTTGAAATAGGAGACTCACAACTTGAAATAAGGATTATCAAGAAAATTGTTAGATAGGGGATATGCTTCATAATAAAAGCATAACGCAAAAAAGTTATTAAGTAATATTCTTATTTGCTTCATTTCCATAAGTTTCTCCTACCATTTGCCAGCATGTGATAAACAAAGCTGCAACGACTGGCCCCAAAACAAAGCCACTCAAGCCAAACCATGTAATACCCCCTAAAGTAGATAAAAGAATAAGATAGTCAGGTAACTTAGTTTCATTGCCTACTAATCTAGGCCTTAGCAAATTGTCTAAGAGACCTATCAATAATGCGCCAACTAAAATAACAATGATTCCTTTTCCGTAATTTCCTTGTAGCAAATAGATAATGCCTATAGGGCCCCAGATGATCGCTCCACCTATTGGTAAAAGGCTTGCTAATATCATTAATGTACCCCATAAAATAGCCCCTTCAACACCAACAGCTAAAAATAAGATTCCCCCAGCTACGCCTTGTAAGATGGCAATAAGTAAACTTCCTTTTACAGTGGCTTTCGCTACATTTTGAAATCTATTGATTAGTCTATATTCAACAGAGTTCGCCATAGGAAAATTCTTTACAATTAACTTAATTATTTTTCTACCATCTCTAAGAAAGAAAAATAAAACATAAAGCATGATCGCTATCTGTATAAAAGAACCAAAAATATTTTGGGAAAAACCGATAATTCTTTCCCCTATTTCACCAGTTATTTCAGGAGCAATCTTATTTAATGAAGCCTGAATATTTTTAGTGTCTAAACCAAAACGATCTAAAAGTGGACTAAGTTTATTTTGAGCATAACCCAGTTTTCCTTGTAAGTCAAATTCCTCACTTTGAACATTTTCAACTAGACCTATAGATTCATTGATAATAGCCGTAGACAATAAGGCTACAGGAATAATTACTAAAAGTATTATGGAAATAAGTGTTATAGCGGCGGCAAGATTTTTCTTCTTTTTAAATTTATTTCTTACCCGTAAATGCCAATCATTAAATAGTATACTTAGTACTACAGCCCAAAATACACCGAGACTAAACTCTTTTATCATCCCAAAAAATATGATAGTTACCAAACTAACAAGAATGAAGAAGAGCGTTTGCGGAAGATTCACCTTTAGATTATTCACAATAGCTTAGTTTATTTGCTAAGATAGTTATAGCTAAGCGATGTCCAAGCATTCTTCGACGGATATCCAAAAGTGTGATATGATCTATAGTAGATAATAGAGTAAATGAAGAGTCCACTCTGAGTGGACTCAATGAAGATGGGGCTTAAAATTTAAAGTAGCAGACTAAGCAAAAATTATTTTGCTAAAACCTGTTCTATTCTTGCAAGCAGGTCTTCTGCCTTAGCAAAGCCGTTTGAAATGAGCTTGTATTTTCCATCATCTAATAAGACCACGCTCGGAAAACCTCTAATACCTAATTCACTAGCTTCATTGAAATCTGCTCTTGTGAGCTGCTTAAACTCGTCTGAATTAAAAGCTTTAGTAAATTCTTGCTTGTCAATATTGTATTTATCAAGTAGGGGATAGTAGTTGTCTACTATGTGTGTATGCTTGTTTTGCTTATAAAATAATTCTTGCACATCCTTAAAAAAGGCAAGTTCTAGTTTTGGATTTAATTGACGTACCACTAAAACTGCTCGCGAAGGTGGTTCTGTGTCATATTTAAATTCTGGGTCATCAAGAATTTCATAATTGAATTCTTGCCCACTGGCTTCATTGACATGCATCCAATGTTCCTTCAAAAAATCTTTCATGGTATTAATATGCTCATCATTATAAGGTCGAAGCCCGCCCATGATTAATTGCACTTTCACTTTATCTCCTAGCTCATCTACCAGCTCACCCAATTCTGGACTAAAACCATAACACCAAGAACACATAGGATCTCCAATGTAAATAAGTGTCGGGGGTTCTTGCGATAAGCTTAATGTCTGCATAAAAAGTAGGGTTGAGATGAATAGATATTTTATCATATGTACTAAACAATTGATTGCGGTGGAAGTTATAAAAAAAAGGAGATTGTCTAATAAGACAACCTCCTTTTTATCAATGAATAATGATAAATCTTATTTAACAATGGTTCGGTAATAAATTTTAAATCGCTTGTAAGCAGCACATTAAGATATAACCAGCAAATTCTATAAATCGCAGAAATAAAATATCTGCACTAATTTGATTTATAATTTTACAGAAATTACCGAGCCATTCACTTGATAAAAGAAGTACTAATAAAGAAATTATCGTTTTCCATAAATACTCTATAATTACCGCTAGGTAAATTCTTAGTATTGTAATAAATTGTTGGATTGCTGCCCGTATTGGCATGCGCAGAACCATTATAAATCTCCTTACCGCGCGAGTCTACTATTTTATAGTAGATGTTTGGTTGCGAAACAGCTTCACTAAAAACAATTCCGATAAAGCCATTATTAGCATTTAGAAATGATTCAGCGATGTAAGTTTCTTGTATATACTTTGTGGTAGAAGAACTGATCTTTGCGTCAGTTATTTTTTTAGTCGTGCTAACATAATCATTGCTAGCAATTACATTTTGGTATGGATCGGTTTGGGCTTGCAATGCAATACAGCATATTGTCAACGCAAGTACGAGTGTAATCTTCTGTAAACGGATCATAATACTTCAATTTTTGGATTAGTAATTTGTACTCTTTCAACAATATGTCAACGTTTTGGGTTCGCATTCTGTCATAAATTGAATGCTATATTGTCGAAATCTTACATTAAAGCATAGTAAAAAATCATATATGTAATTATTTAGACTGCATTTAAGTGTATTTGGGTCAAAAATACGCAAAAAAGTTTTATATTAGGTAAAAATTGCATATATTGAAATATTATATTTTTAATAGCTAGTTTGACTTAAATATAATTTCGAGTATTTAGCTTTATTCAAACCATAATGTCAATATCTACGTTATAGAAGTATGAATTGGATTTTAGAATCCATTTTTTAGCAGAACTTATAAAACCACTTACCATGCAAAATCACCCGATTTTTGTCGATTTCATATCTTTTGACTCTGGTAAATATTTTCTCACAGAAAGATTCTCAAAAAAAATCTACTGTGTTTCCTCAGATCAATTAGTTAATAAGTTTAAGTCAGGACACATACGTGTTGGTTTTCTAGATAATACCAACTAGACCTTTCTCTAAATATTAGCTTGCTACAAATCTTTTCATTATCCTTGTTTGTTTTAGTACCAACAATTAAAAAGATTTTATGAGGCTTATTATTCTATTCAATGTATTCTGTTTTTTTTCTTGTACCGCAACGCCGAATACTGATTTTTTGCCTCCTAGCAATTTGCAAATTTTAGATGCTCCTGTTAATGAGCATGTACAAGTGACCATAGATTTGCTTGAAGGGATGAAAGCAGGAAGCGATGTCTCTACAATTTTAGAAAAAATAGCCTCGTTTGATCAAGATGAATTGATCAAGTCATTAAATACCAAAAATAAGAAACTTGCTTTTTGGATAAATATCTACAATGGTTTTATCCAGTACGAGCTAGTAGGGAATCCTAGTATCTTTGCAGATAAGGGGAGCTTCTACAAAGATCAGCGACATAAAGTAGCAGGTATAATGATGAGCTATGACAACTTTGAACATGGTATTTTGAGAAACTCGAGAATCAAATTATCTCTTGGCTATTTGAAGCGATGGTTTGTGCCTTCCTGGGAAAAGAAAATGAGAATTAAAGATGTCGATGGGCGTATTCATTTCACACTGAACTGTGGTGCTAAAGATTGCCCACCTATTGGTATATTTAGTGATGTGAATCTAGATCAGCAATTGGATAAAGTGACCAAATCCTATCTAATGAATAGTACCAAAGTTGATGGTAATAAGATAACTACCTCACCATTGTTTTCCTGGTTTAGAGCAGATTTTGGAGGGAAGAAAGGAGCTACTAAATTTTTACAACACTACAAGGTTATTCCCGAAGGCAAATTTGATCTTAGCTTTAAATCCTATGACTGGACACTGTTGACTGGAAACTATATCGATCTATGACCCGCTTGAGCTATTGAGCATTTCAATACGCTCCTGAGCCCATTCTAGCGCTTTCTTTAGCTGCGATGCTCGATCGAGCGAGGTGTTATCTAGTAAAATCGCATCTTCAGCTTGTGTAAGTGGACTATCCTCTCTAGTACTGTCTATATAATCTCTGTCTCTAAGATTGGACTTTATTTCTTCTAGACTAGATTCTATGCCTTTATCTTTTAATTCTTGAAACCTACGATCTGCTCTGATGTCAATTTCAGCGGTAACAAAGATTTTTAATTCTGCATCAGGAAAAACTACTGTACTTATATCTCTTCCATCCATGACTACACCTTTATCTCTTCCTAGGTGCTGCTGTTGCTTTACTAGTTTTTGTCTTACTTCTGATATTATTGCTACATGACTGACTTGCTTCGCTATATCCATTTTGCGGATGTCCTTTTCTACATTTTTGCCATTCAAAAACGTAGTAGAATTTCCATCTAAATATTCAAAGTAAATGTCTATCTCATCTAATTTACCAATAACTTCATCGTGATTCTGGATATTAATATTATGCTGGAGTAAAAACAAGGTGACTGCCCGGTACATGGCACCCGAGTCGATATATATATAGTTTAATTCTCTTGCAAGTTGTTTGGCTAATGTACTTTTGCCGCAGGAGGAATAGCCATCTATGGCTATATTTATTTTTTTCAATGTTAATATCTATTGTAGACATCAAAATTAATAAATTCTCAGCAATCTAGCTGCGAATAGCTTAAATATTAAGACGAAGGAGAGCTCCTATTGAATGAGCCACATTCCCAGTATTAAATTGAAATATAAGTTTAACGGAAAAGCACCGATATCTTGTTTCTATCTAAGTCTATTCAAAATCATCTCCCATAATTTCTCAAATGGAATAATCTCCAATTCAGAAATAAGGCCACGATAATTGAATGGTGTCTCTTCAAGTTTATCCAAATACTTTTGAGTATTCGACAATCTAGATACTTGAAATTCCGCCTTGCTTAGTTGCATCAACAAACGTATAAACTGAATCACTCTGTGATACTGTTCCTTTTTGAGTTGTCTGTTAGCGTAATTCTTAAGTCTGTCGATTCGTTCCTCCGCAGAAGTGAAACTCTTTTTCTCAATAAAAAACAAAACTTGCGCTACCACCATCAACACAGTAAATATTCGCTGATCTTTAGGATACAAAATAGGATCAGATAAAAATCTAGATAACCTAAACATCTTTCTGCGCTGAGTTTCCAATACAGGATTTTCTTTGCCTTGACTTTCTATGATATAGTTAAGATAGATATCGTATATTTTCCACTTCTCTCTGATGAGAGTACTTTGCTTTTTATATTTTGAGTTTCCTACAGCTTCATTAAAGATAGCTAAGGCATTGATATAGTTTTCTGTGTGAAAAGCTAGAAGTAAGTAATATTCCATAAACTGGAACCACTTGTCTGATCCTTTTGGAAAAGATTTCAAACATTTCTCAGCGTTTATTTTTCCATTCTTCCAATCGTGCAGATGCAAGTAGGCAGTCATCTTCTTCAATTGGAATATAGCTAGCTTATCAGCTCTATGGTAGGTAGGATTTTCTTCAATATATGCTTCAGATTTATTGCAAACTTCGAGCATAGAGTTAAAGTCCCTGAGCATCTGATAACGATACGTCCATACCAGGTACATATTGTACACGATAACAGGGGAGTCGTATATTTCAGATAAACCTACCAATGCATCACAATAGGTATCTATCTTTTCTTCAAGGTTGTGATTCTTGCTAGGTGGTTTGAGGTAATTCATGATTACCCTTTGGTATAACTCTTCAGAACGAATTTCTGCTTCTAGGATGTTGGCAAACTTCTTTACATGCCCATCATAGATCTCAAAGTTTTTCTCATCACCAATATTAGCCGAGTGTTCTCTTAGAATTCTAGAACAATTGACAATAACATCTGCAAATTTGAATTTCAAGGCTGTAGTCAGAATTGACTTTGCATGAGACGAAGCAGTGGCATCAGCCCCATAAGACAAAAGTATTTTTACCAGAGTCCATTCCTTATTGCAAGAAAAGTAAGCTCGCTCGTATGTAGAGGTAGAGGGTAGATTGATATCAAGGAAGAATAGTGTATTGAGTAGTCGTTTTCTAAACCGTGACTTTAGTTGTCGATATTTATCATCTGTAGGACTACAGCCATACAATGCTGAAGCAGCATCTCTATCATTCTTGAATTTACTCAGCATCAAAGATTCATAAAAATCATTGAATTTGGAGTTTTTGTTCTTCAAAGAGTGGTCATCAAAAATCTCTATTTTCCTAACTTTCTTCTTCGTAACGATCTTTGATATCTCAATCAAATTTTTCATTCGGCACTTTATTTTTTCTGTTTCCTATTAATGTTACATAGCTAGCCAAAGACTATAACAAAAATGATGTCACATAATAGTCATGGTAAATAACGATATTTTATAAAAATAGATACCAATTAAAAGTAATAAATCTAATAATTATAATACCTAATAGGGCAAAAACAGATAAATATACATTGAGTACGGTCTGTTTTTTAGGGTTTGTGCAGCTTATTCAGGTTTTAATGTTAGGCTCTAATTGTGACTGCAATATATTAAATTTTATTTTAATTAAACCACTATTAGCCCTAGAATCGAGTCACAACGAACCTAGGTGGCTCAGCAGCATTGGTTTAATAAACGCTTCAAGTACACTTTGTTGGTACTATTAAGGGACAAAAAAAAAGCGGCTATTGCTTTCGCAATGACCGCTTCCTTAATCTTTACATGATCAAATTAATGACCTAAATATCTAATATTCATCTTCATTGAAGAGAAAATCATCTTTTCTAGGATAATCTGGCCAAATCTCTACCATACTGTCATATACCTCACCTTCATCTTCTATCATTTGTAAATTTTCAATCACCTCTAAGGGTGCTCCTGATCTGATAGCATAATCGATAAGTTCATCTCTGGTTGCTGGCCATGGGGCATCTTCAAGATTGTGTGCCAAGTCTAAAGTCCAATACATACTTTAATTTATTATAAGTTTTACTAGAAGGGATAACTACTATAGTTTGAAATAAGTTCTTTATCCGCCCACTTTTTATCTGCATAAAATTCGGGCAAATGTAACAAACTCAAGCTTTGCATCCAATACCTAATTACGCTTATTATACAAGCAATTTTGATATTTTCAAAATTTCAAAAAACTTTTTATAATGACTTGATAATCAGCCTTATAGATAGTGCGCTATTTGTAGCTAGTTAAAATTTCGTAGGTGCTATTTTGATATTCCTTCGGTAAGGAGCCTATATAGTGGGCATTGAACGGGCCTGTCGGATCACAAAAATAATAATTGCGACCTTCATATTTAATCACATTTTTATATTGGCTTGGAGGATTTTCCATTCCGACAGCTATAGAAAGATGCTCTGGTAAGGCTATTACCAAGAGCGGAAGATCTAAGGTGATCTTGTTCAAATTGTAAAACAGTGCACACCGATCTTCACAATCTGAATAATTATGAAAAAATAGCTCTTCAGCTATCATTGGTTTATTTCGGCCAAAAGCTTCATGATCTTCCTTATAATTGAATGCCATCCTAGTAATAGAAACCAGAAACTCCAGCTTTGTTTCTTCATTCATTCCTTCCATATACTTTTTTAGCTGAGGCTGTAAGGAGGCTACCGCAGTTGGAGAAAGAGGCGTCTTGACATAGGCAGCCTCATCAAAAATGGGATAGTTGTTGATCAATTCGATCAGATTAAGATCAATCTCTACATCTAATGATATAGGCTGTTCTTTGAAATCAAACTTCACATTCAAAAGCTTAGTCCTAGGCGCCAATTTGGGTAGAGAGCTTAGCTTGAAACTAAATGGCTTTTTAGGGCTAGCTATGTCATAGTCCAGTACATATATCTGTGGGACAAAGTCATCCTTCTTATTTATAGCAGCCGTCAGATTTACAAAGTTTCTATTGCCGAGTAGGATAGTAGATATTTCATACAGCTTATCTTCAGTATACACATTCAACCACATTTTATGATTGAGAAAAGTGATCTTACTGTCATAGCCACTCTTAGATAATAACAAATAAGAAAGCAAGGTCTTCTCGTAGTCATTACCTGTATCTAGCATCTGATCTACAGCTGTATGAAGAAGTTCAAAGTACATCCAGTCATTGAGATTCATCTCTTGACTATGAACTTTTAATTGACTTAAAACTTGATTGAAATCTTTACTTTCTTTCTGTCTAAGAAATTGCGAAAACTCTTGTTCACTAAACCTAAGTCCCTGCACATCCGCTAGGCTAGACTCATAATTCAAATAGACTTGCTCTCCATAAAAGGCGATCTCTAATTCCTTGATCTCTGCATGTGCATCGATAATAGAAAACACCAATACCATCAAAAAGACTAGGGAACGAAATATGGATTTTTGCAATATCAAGTAAGTAGAATTTTTCTGATTGCAGATCAAATCATTTTTGACCGACCTCTCTTATGTATGTAACAAATATAAGCGTTTAAATATTATGCCGCTTATACTTAAGATATTCTTAATTCTTCTGCCTTTATATTGACAATGATATATAATCATTGCATCATATATCGCGCAGATAATGCGTGCCGAGCGCAAAGCCATGCCATGCCATGTGCACAGCAAAGCTTGCCCGGCTTTTTTCTAACGGGGCATGCCACACGTACAGACAAGCTTGCCCGGCTTTTTTCTGACGGGGCATGCCTTGTCTCTACCACCCACCATTTCTAATGAATTGAATTCCAACAATCTACATTCACCGGACAAGGGATAGAAGATGCCACGAGCCCGATTTTTTTTTTTCGGGACCGTGGGTGCGCGACCAAGCCTGGTGGGTTGGCTGGCACGGATACCATCGCATAGCCCGGTCCCGAGTGAGGCCTTTTTTTGGGTCGATGGCTATCGGCCCCAAAAAGGGCGAAACCGAGGGATGGCCCATACTAAGCATAAGACAAAAAAAAGACCCACTCCAATACGAAGTAGGTCTAAAATTATTTTCTCTATAAATGAGCTTAGATGATGAGCATAGCATCACCATAGCTATAAAATCTATATTTTTCCTTGATAGCTGCTTGATAAGCTTCCATCATCAGTTCGTGTCCACCGAATGCGCACACCATAATCACTAGACTAGATTTTGGCAAGTGAAAATTGGTGATCATAGAATTTGCAATCGTAAATTCATAAGGTGGATAAATAAATTTATTAGTCCAGCCTTCAGCCGTCTTTAGCAGTGATTCTGCGGAGATAGCTGATTCTATACTACGCATAGAAGTTGTCCCTACAGAGCAGATTCTTCTACGCTCTTTGATGCCCTTGTTGATCTTACTCACTGCGTCTTCTGGAATCTTGAAGTATTCAGCATCCATTTTGTGCTTAGACAAATCCTCAACTTCGATATTTCTAAAAGTACCAAGACCTACATGCAGCGTTACTTCAGCAAATTCTACTCCCTTGATCTCCAACTTCTTCAGCAGTTGCTTGCTGAAGTGTAGACCTGCAGTAGGAGCAGCTACAGCGCCCAATTCCTTTGCATACAAAGTTTGATAACGCTCTATATCGATTGGTTCGATTTCGCGATTGATATATTTTGGTAGGGGAGTATTTCCGAGTTTTGCTACGTCAGCTTTGAACTCTTCATCGGTACCTTCATACAAAAATCGGATCGTACGTCCACGAGAAGTCGTGTTGTCAACCACCTCAGCAACCAGGATATCATTTTCCTCATCATCACTAAAGTACAGCTTGTTGCCCACTCTGATTTTTCTAGCAGGATCTACCAGTACATCCCACAGACGCGCATCCGTATTCAACTCTCTCAGCAAGAATACCTCAATACTTGCACCCGTTTTTTCTTTTCTTCCATACAGTCTAGCTGGGAACACCTTCGTGTTATTTCGAATCATAATGTCCTCATCATTGAAGTAGTCAATAATGTCTTTAAACACCTTATGTTCGATACGCCCAGTATCCTTATGCACTACCATCAATCGACTCTCATCTCTAACATCAGACGGATATTGAGCAATTAATTTTTCCGGAAGTTCAAATTGGAATTGTGATAATTTTGTTCTCATCTATGATTACTGTATTTGAAAAATGTCGGCAAAGATAACTATTATTTATACTACTATAGGCCATTCTGATCTAGGTTTTCTCATATATTCTTTGTTTTGGTTCTTTTTGCACGCTTATACCCATTTATCGATCTATTTTTTTGGGCCTACCCGACAAAAAGAGTCGGGTCGCTACGTTTCGGGACTCGACATTCGTCTCGGTCCCAGCCAGCTCTGCTCCGTGGCTCTGCTATTGGCTTGGACTTCGGCTATCGCCTCACCCACTGCACATCGCTAGTCCGGTTGATGTATAGCTTTGGTTTTTCATGCTTAGTAGGTTAATGCAAGCTGTGGTAAGTTTTTAGCACCTTCCTAATTAGCAAGGTCCACAAAACCATATTAAAACTGACAATCTTCGGAAAACGAGGTGATCGATTCGTCTATAGACCAATGCGCAGGGATTGAATCTATATCATCCACTTGTATACAAGTAAGGCTAGGAGTATTTATTGCAAAAAATTGAACTAAATTACTATTGTTTCCATTTGACATATTGATTCCTGTTAGGTTATCATTTTCTTGAACCCAAACTAATTCAAGAAGCTCGTTTTTTGAAATATCTATAAACTCTACAAAAGTGTTTGTAACCAAAAGATTTAATAAGTTTGGGTTATATTCTGTGAAAATGGAAGTTATTGGATTGCCGCTGACTACCACTCTAAATAATTCTGGATTATTAGAGATGTCTATGATAGGTATGTGATTTTCACCAAGTTCAAGGATTCTTAATTTTGTGTTTTTCGAAAGGTCAATCCTTGTTAGTTGATTTTGACCAGCGCTTAAGCCAAGCAAATTTGGATTATTGCTTACGTCAATGAATGAGAGTTGGTTGTTAAACAAAAATGTATTTTCAAGATTTGGATATAAAGAGAGATCAAGTTCTTCGATCTTATTGTGATTAATAAGTAAACTAGTAACACTTTCGTTTAATCCCATATTAAAATTGGTAATATTATTAAAGCCAAGTGCTATAGTTTCGAAGTTGAGATCTGTCAGCACCGATACATCTGAGATGTCATTTTCTCTTGCATCCAAGATTTTAGCATTCGGGAAAAATACTAAATCAGAAATATCACTAATCTTTTTGCCTACTAGATTCAGTTCACCCATAAAAAGATGAGCTTCGCAAATAGTAATTTCTTTATCGCCATTTTTATCTATGACTTGCTCATTTTTGATTAGAGCTTGTTTCAAAATATCATCCGAAAATGAAATCAGTTCTGAAAGCTCATTTAATTCAATAATATTACTAGGGAGAGAAGTACCTCCTTTATCATCTTGTGCAGTGATACTAACCGAAATAGGAAATCGATAATTTTTTGATTCAAATACAAAAGTTGTTGCTTCTGTATTTGTTGCATGAGAATTATTTATGGCTACATTGTAGCTTATAACATCATTGAGGTCATCGTCTACTGATTCACTCCACTTAATGGTGATAAAATTACATTCCTGAGTTACCACTTCTAGAGCAACCGAAGATGGATTATTATTTTTTTCTATTTGCTCTTCTTCATTTTGCTCCTCTGGAATAATTATATCATCGTCACCATTAGATTTGCAGGAGTTTAAAATAACAATACTCAACACTAAAAAAAACATTTTAAATTTCATACTCTTCGGTTTTAGGGTTAATTGGATATGCTTATTCCATGTTAATTGGATATAATAAGCTTATCCTTTTTGGCTTTACTCTGCCGAAAAAATCGCTTGTGAAAAATAACCAGCGAAAATTATTTTGGCATTATTAGGTGGTAAGTACGACAATTTTAGTTCCAAAAATATTTTAGTATAGAAACACAAAGAACGCTATACAATACTATTGAGTCACATTTAGAAGTAAGCCCATTACTTTGTCAGCACTATATATTAACCTCAGAATACTAAAGAGCAGTAAAAGGGAAGTTTTAAGCAAATAGAAAATTTAATTCAAAATGGATGCTTGTCACAAAGTGATTTTTGTCCAGAGGACAAAAATAATAAGAGAACTGTCCTAAATCTACGGCGGTATTCAAGCTGTATAAAGGTAAAAGTGTCTAATAATTGCCATGTCACTAGTGTCTCTTATTCCTTCTTAGCTAGTCAGTGAGGATGTATTGAATATTCTGATCTAGCTTTAGATTGTATACCTCGACTCCTTTGCCTTGCAAATTCATCAGGTATAGAGTGCAGTTTATCTATTATATGATCCCTATATGTCAATTCATTCTTATATTGAGTTCACATATTTTCTTAGATGTCATTGTTTTTAAAAATAATAGGGGAGAGTACTCGGTTAGCCTTAGGTCAACTAAGCGGCAATAAGCTGCGCTCTTTTCTTTCCTTACTAGGAATCACGATTGGCATCTTCTGTATTATCAGTGTGTTTTCAGGAGTGGACTCGCTAGAGGATAATGTGCGAAGTAGTTTTGAAAAACTAGGCAATGATGTCATTTTTGTAGAAAAATTTAGTTGGTCTGATTCTTTCGAAAAATGGTGGAAGTATATCAAAAGACCCAATCCAAGTTATGATGATTACTTGTTGATCAAGGAAAAGGCAAATAGTGCGGAGATGTCTACTTTTTACTTGGTCGCTGGCTTTACGACACTCAAGTATAAATCCAACAGTGCCGAGAATGTAGTTATCTTAGGAACCACCTCAGACTTTATAGAGATATTCAAAACGGAGATTGGTCAAGGTAGAAACATGACGCCCAGTGAATTTAGCAGAGGGGCTAACAAAGTAGTTATTGGCTTCAAAGTGGCAGACGCTCTGTTCGGCAAAATTGATCCCATCGGAAAAACCATCAAACTCAAAGGAAGAAAGTATACGGTCATCGGCGTAATCGCAGAGTCAGGAGATGATTTAATCAATGTAGCTGACTTTGATGATGCAGTGCTCGTGTCTGCTGCTTCTGCCAGAACAATGGTTAATTTTAATTCTCGATACTTGATGCGTTCAACTATCGGAGTGAAGGCTGCAGAAGGCAGCACTATAGATGATCTCAAAGATGAGGTTACAGGTATTATCAGAGCTAGTCATAGATTGAGTCCCAAAGAAGAAGATGATTTTTCACTCAACGAGATGTCTATGCTTACTTCCATTTTAGATGTGATTTTTCTTGCACTCAATGCCGTTGGGTTCATCATAGGTATCTTTGCTATTATAGTAGGTATGTTTAGTGTCGCCAACATTATGTTTGTATCCGTCAAAGAAAGGACGCCACTGATAGGCGTAAAGAAAGCCTTAGGCGCAAAACACTTCGTTATATTACTTGAGTTTTTGATTGAGTCTGTAGTACTATGTATACTTGGAGGTTTGCTTGGTCTTGGTTTTGTTTATCTCCTGACTTTTATTATTTCTAGTGTTGCCGATTTTCCTATTTTCTTATCCTCTAAGAATATCATTATAGGACTCAGTCTATCTATTGTAGTTGGTATTGTATCCGGTATTATACCCGCGTATCTTGCTTCCCGAATGGATCCAGTAGAGGCTATAAGAGCCTAATTTTCACTTCAGGATTTATTAAAGTTTTAGAATAAGTCTCCTATTAGCGTTTTTCTCTAAGTTTCTAAATTTTTGTGACATATATAGAATCTTTTTATATGTATTACTAGTATATATCCACTACTACGTAATTTAATATAGAACAGAAAATAATGCACACTCAGACAAGATTCTTATCTTATTTACGCTCAACTATTATAACCTTAGGACTATTGTTCTCCTTGTTTATAACTCCAAACAAAGCGTATGCCGAGGGATCGGTTGATTTTATAGATTATCCGGGATTTCGATTATTCTATTTTGCCGAAAGGCCGCAGCAACTAAAGGTATATGCCTCTGCTGGAGAATTCATCAATTTTGGCGCATCACATGTAGGGATATCAAGCGGTTTTATTGAGCTGTACAGACCAGACGGCACCTTACATTCTACTTATAACAACACGGGCTCCAATGCTGGACTTGGAATTATCAATAATAATATCGAGGAAGCAAACGGACCTACAGGGGGCGGTACTACACAAGGTGCTGGTTACACTCCAGGTATAGTAGAGGTTGACAATGGTGAAGAAGGTGTATGGACCATTGTTTTAGGATATGGATTTTATCAAAATTCAGGGTTCGACAACTTGATGAATAATGAACCTTGGACTAGAGAGGAAGATCAGCCTACCAATCGAAGAGTTGTTTTGTCTTGGGATATAACGGTTTCTCAAAATGCGGCTGCCAATGATGGTGGCAATATGCTCACCGGTAGAGTATATACCAATGAATATCAATCTATAGTTAGTGAAAATGGTAATACCACTTCACCTACTTTTTACCTCTTGACTGATGAAGGATTTCAGTTTCAAATAGACTATCAAGATGTTGATCCTTGGGGTTTTCAAATTGTATCAAACAATATGGGGATCATCACTGGTGATACCGAGGCTACCTATTCTTCTTTTGAGCAAGATGAGGTGGAAAGGTCAGCTGATATTTCCTCATTTGATCCGGCCAATTTTTATTTATACGAACCACAAGCAAGAGACATCAATGGTCTTATAAATAATAAGGTATTTTTCAATATACCAGATCCAAATATGCCTGCTTCCGCAACGGTTACAGACATCATTAGAGATGATACACATACTACTTGGTTGTTAAGCGAGCTACCAGATCTTGAATTACAGATTTTGAATGTAAACTTCTTTGCGAAGGAGGCTAATAATGCTCAAGGTATTGAAGCAGTACTAGATAGAACTAATGGTGCAGTTGTAACATATGAAACGAATGTAAGTGGTACAGCCCAATTGGTGATAGACCTCAACAGTAATGGCATCTATGGAGACGAAGAAGATAGAGTAGTGAATGCTAATTCAAATGTAGGCGTCAATGAAATCACATGGGATGGGTTAGATAGAAACGGACAAGAATTGGATCAACAATTCAATAGAACATTATCATATCGCCTTACCATTAATGCAGGTGAATTACATCTTACGCTTTCTGATATTGAAAACGATTTAGGAGGTGTTTCATTGACTAGACTTAATGGCGATTCTCCAAGTGATCAATTTTTGTACGATCATTCTAGATTAGGAGAAGCTATCAGTGGTGGTAACGTGCTACCTCTACCGACATCAGAGCCATTTACTTTTGATAATAATTTTGGTGATCTCAAGATGCTAGATTACTGGACATATGTAGCTAGTGTTTCTGCTGATTCAGAATTGGTAATTGATATTGTTGATGATATTTCACTTTTAGCACCAGATACTGATGGTGATGGAGTTAGAGATGATAGTGACTTAGATGATGACAATGATGGTATTTTAGATGAATTAGAATATTGTGGAAATCAATATACTACTTGTTTTTCTACTAGCTTCAATCTTGACTATGACGAAGATTTTGATGGTATTCCAAATTATGCAGACGCAGATGACAGTGCATTTGATTTGGGATGCGAGGATGTTGATGGCGACGGAAGATGCGATAGATTACCACAAAACTTGGATCAAGATAATGATGGTGTACCAAACTTTATTGACCTAGATGCAGACAATGATGGTATTTTTGATGTTGCAGAGACCTTATTAAGTGATGCAGATAATGATGGATTTTTGTACGAAGGGACACCAATTGTTGATGACTTTGGTAGAGTATTATTGACATCAAGTAGTCAAGCAAACTATATTTCTGAAACAGCAAATAATGATGCTGACCTAGTACCGAACTTTTTAGATCTAGATAGTGATAATGACGGTATCCACGATATTATTGAGTCTGGACATGAAGATCCAGATGATGACGGTGTATTGTCATTCCCAGGAACTCAAGAGGTGACTATGCTAGGCCTGATAATCAATATACCTGGCCAGGAGGTCATTTCTATAACCAAAGATCATGATGGAGATAGCTTACCTGATTATTTGGATTTAGATGCAGACAATGATGGGATCAATGATATCGTCGAAGGAGGCAATATAGATGCCGATAACGATGGCCAGCTTGAAGGTGATTTTAATCTAAATGGTCAAGCTGTCCTTAATAATGAAATATTAAGTACTTCGTTTCCTACAGACCAAGATGGAGACGGTATCCCAAATTATAATGATCTAGATAGTGATAATGATGGCATCAATGATGTCTTAGAAGGAGGAAATGTTGATCCAGACAATGATGGAAGAGTAGGTACAGGTATCGCTAATATAGCACCTGATGGAAGAGTAGTAATGGATGGAGATACTATTGCTTCTACTTCTTTCCCATTAGATACGGATCAAGATGGAATTTTTGACTACGAGGATATAGATAGTGATGGAGATGGGATCTTTGATGTATATGAAGCAAACCTACCAGATGAAGATAACGATGGTATGGTCGGATCAGGTAATCTAGAAGTAGATGATAATGGTATTGTTTTAATCAATGGTCAAACAGGAAATACTTCTAATCCGATCGACACAGATGGAGATGGTGCTCCTGATTTCAGAGATTTAGATTCAGATAATGATTCCATTTCAGATAATGAAGAATGCGCTGCTGGTGCACCTTGTCCAGATGTAGACCAATCAGGTGTACCTGATTTTCTAGAATTTACGCCTTTGGTATGTCCAATTCCATTGGTGCAGCCTACTGTTGATTTTCCTAGTAGCATATGCGATAATGAGACATTAAGTTTAACAGTAAATGAATCTGCTATCTATGAATCTGCATATCCAAACGAAACAATAACATATATATGGACAAATAATAATGGTGTTCAAATTGGGACTACTACAAATTCCGTATTTGATATACCGGCTAATGATCCATTACTAGTATTGCCACTAACCGTGATGGTGTCAGTGGATGTTGATTGTGAATCTGAAAACTCAGATCCAGTATCATTAGACATAAATCCAACACCAAATCCAATGCCATCTGCTGCATTTGAAAGTATTTGTGTTGGAGGCGGCGTTGAGTTATTTGCAGAAAGTATTCCGGGAGCAACTTACCAGTGGTTTTTCAGTACTTTCCCGTTTTCAAATATTCAAAATCCATTAGTCCAGACATTAAACCAATCGACTACATTTGGTGTGGTGGCTACATTAAATGGTTGTGAAAGTGAAAGACAAGATGTATTCATTGTTGTGGATGAACCTCCAGTTATACAAGCTGTTTTGGGAGATGGTATTTACTGTACAGGAGAGGACGTATTTTTCACAGCAGTTAATAATAATCCTGATTTAGCAGGAGATCTAAATTATATTTTTTCTGGACCAAATGGTCTATTGGTGGATGTATTGGTCCCAGCGAATGGACAATTTGAGTTCACCCTACCAGCAGTTGACTTTGTCAATAGTGGTCAGTATTCTTTAGTAGTAGATGATGGTTCTGGTTGTGTGTCGAACACAGAGAATTATACTGTGGATATCACGGAAGGTCCAGACCAACCTGTGATTACTGCCATTGACAATTCAGTTTGTTTAGGTGAGATGATTACATTGACAACACAAACCTATACTGGTCCAAATGTAACCTATACATGGATTTTTGACGGAGTAGATATTGACGTTTCTGCTACACCTGAGTTTGACATCATTAATGCTACGAATGCAAGTGGAGGTAACTACTCTGTAAGGGTAGATACCGGAGAAGATTGTGGACCATCTACTTCAGCTCCTGTCTCCATATCTGTAGTAGATACTTCAGTATCACCAGAAATAGAGAATGACTTAATTTCTACCACTGCCTGTGAAGGACAAACAGTGAACTTGAGAATAGCAAACCCAACACCAGAGACTATTTATACTTGGAGAAACCCTAGTGGAGCAATAATAGCTACAGATGTACTTGATGTGGATATTACAAATATTCAAATGAGTGATCAAGGAGTTTATACAGTTGAAGCAAATATTGATGGATGTGCAATACTTACAGATCAAGAAACTATTGAAGTAAGTGAAGGGCTAGAAACTCCAACCGTAGATGATGTTAACATCCAGGCTTGTGAAGGTCAAAATGTAGATATCGTAATAAACAATTATTCATTTTCGCCAAATACTATTTTTAGCTTGTTCTCATCAGATGGGACTTTACTAATTCAATCTCCAGAGCCAATTTTTGAATTAGGTAGTGTAACCAGTAATTCCAATACTAATTATTTTGCAACAGTAGAACAAGGAGATTGCTCTTCACCAATGTCAACAGAAATAACTTTGACAATTATTACTCCACCAAATGAATTAGCAAATGCAGGAGTAGACGCTAGTTTTTGTGCAAGCGAAAATATCAACCTTAATGCGACTATGCCTACAGTTGGTACTGGGACTTGGAGTAGTACGACAGCAACTATTGCTGATGCAAATAATCCAAATACGAGTGTATCTAATTTACAAGTTGGTACAAATATGTTTATTTGGGAACTTAGCGCAAATGGGTGTAGTGCTTACAGTAGAGATACCGTTTTTATCAATGTGAATGACGTACCTAATGAGACTGCAGTTATTCAAAATAGTACAACTGAATTTTGCGAATCTAGCCTTAATAATTTCACCTTATTTGCTGATGGTATTTTCCAGAGCATGGGGCAATGGACAGTAGCTAATGGGCCGAGTTCACTTGTATTTAATGATCCAAATTCGAATATTACCAGTGCAACTGGTTTTGTACCTGGAACATATACTTTAGCATGGACATTAAGTACAGCAGACTGTGGAATTTTTTCTGCGGATGAAATAAATATCACCATAAGTGAGCAGCCGGCAGAAATAGCTGATGCAGGAAATGATGCTGTTATATGTGGATCCGAAGTGACCTTAAGTGCTACCCCTCCAAGTCAGGGTCAAGGAGTTTGGACCTCAACATCAGGTGTCATTCTAGATCCTACTAATCCGAATACGATAGTAAACAACTTGCCCTTGGGTAATCACACATTTACATGGACTTTGTCGTCTGGTACTTGTACAAATTATTCTTTTGATGAAGTTGTAATTGAAAGTTCAGGTTCGCCTAGCGAAATAGCAGGAGTTGTCAATGATAGAATTAACATTTGTGAAGGAAGCAGCCTTTCGTTGGAGGCAATTATGCCTGTCCAGTCGCAAGGCGTGTGGGTGCAAAATAGTGGCCCGAATGCTACAATTGCAAATCCAAATCAAATTGTAACTAATGTAAATTATAGTGTTGCTGGTACCTATGTTTTCTTTTGGGAATTGTCCACTCAAGATTGCGATGTATTTAGTGTTGCTGGTATTGAGGTGGTAGTAGATCCGCTACCAAGTGAATTGGCTAATGCGGGAGTAGATACTAATATCTGTGGAACACAATTGACTTTAAATGCAAATGCACCACAAGATGGAACAGGAATGTGGACTTCAACCTCTGGTATTATTGCTGATCCTAGTGACCCAAATACGATGGTAACTGATTTATCGGCAGGTACACATGTATTCACTTGGGAGTTGTCTTCAGGTGTATGTGAGAATTATTCCTCTGATCAAGTAACTATTACTTCTAGTTCAACACCTAATGAAACTGCACAGGTAGTAAACAATGATATGAGACTTTGTGAGAATGACATAAACGGATCCATCAATATTGTTGCTATTGATCCTTTGATTTCAACAGGTCGTTGGGAGCAAGTGTCTGGTCCTAATTCTAGTGTTATAACAAATGATGGAAATGCAATAGCAAGTGTCTCAGGACTTGTGCCAGGAGTATATCAATTCGTTTGGATACTTAGTACAGACAATTGTTCGGATTTTAGTCAAGATGTTTTGACTATAAGTGTGGATGAACTTCCAACGAATATATTTGCAGAAGCGGGCACTGATCAATCATTGTGTGCTATTGAGACCACTACCTTAAATGCAAACATGCCAGCAATTGGTTCTGGTACATGGTCTATAATTAATACACCTGGAGCCAGTGTGGTAGACATTATGGATCCTAATACCACTGTTCAGCTTGTAGAAGGGGAGAATATTTTTGTATGGTCTCTTTCAAATGGAGGATGCGAAAATTACGCTACTGACACAGTTCGTGTCTTTCTTTCTACGCCAGAAGATGAAGCGGACATTATAACGCAAAGTTTAGATATTTGCGAAAATGCAGCTACTTCAATAACTTTAGAAGCAGCAGCAATCAACTCTGCAACTGGTTTATGGACTCAAACAGCAGGCCCAGGTAATGCTAATATAAATAATGCTACTAGCACACAAGTAGATATAACTAACCTGAGTCCGGGTAATTATTCTTTCCAGTGGACTTTGTCAGTTGATAACTGTAATGACTATGCAAGCGATGTTGTAAATGTGAATATCTCGGAGTTACCTAATGAAGAAGCCAATGTAGCTCAGGACGAAGTCATCGTATGTGATGATAATTCTGTTTCTATTGAAGCAATGAATCCTACCGTAGGTACGGGTGTTTGGACTTCAAGTAATAATGCGACAATTGTATCCGAAAATAATTCAACGACGACTGTTAATAATCTACAAGCCGGCCAAAATACATTTACATGGACTTTAAGTAACGGAGCTTGTGTAGATTATTCTCAAGCTGAAATTAATGTATTTGTTGAAGATGGTGTTGAAGCAGTAGGAGATAATTATTCTACCGCATTTGCAACTACTATTCAAAGTGAAAATCTAGTTAATAACGATATCCTTAATGGGAATAGTGATTGGACTATTGAGCTAGTTGGAAGCGCTTCTGAAATAACTATAAACACAGATGGAACTTTCTCTTTCGTTCCAGCAAATGGATTTAGTGGAGAATATACTTTTGAGTACGACTTATGTGATACAAGCTGCGGTATCTGTGAAAGGGCAGTGGTTAGAATCGTAGTGGACGAAGCGGTTGAATTTGAATGTGATATTCCAAATGTGTTGACGCCTAATAATGATAATAAAAATGATGCATTGGTTATTGATTGTGCAAATCAATTTGAAAACAATGTTATCCAAATTTTCAACCGTTGGGGAGATAAAGTGCACGAAAAAGAAACTTACCAAAATGATTGGAGAGGTACTTTCAAAGGTGACGACTTACCAGCAGGTACATACTTCTATGTCTTTAAGAAAGACAGAAATGAGTCTGAAGCAATTACTGGCTTTATAACTATACTCAGATAAGATATTCGAATCTGATTTTAAAAATTTGAAATTGTAGTAATGATGAATAAAATAATAATTAGCATCTTTTTTCTTGGGTTCTTCTTGCAGGTAAATGCGCAGCACAATCCTCAGTTTACTCACTTTATGTTCAACAAGCTTCTGTATAATCCAGCATACGCGGGTAACAGAGATGCCTTAGCTGCTTCTGCTGTGTATAGAAATCAGTGGTTGGGAATAGAGGGCGCACCGGTTACACTTAATTTTAATGTACATACTCCTTTAGCAGGTGATAGAGCAGGTGTAGGTTTGTCTGTTGTAGCAGATAAGATCGGAGTAGTGAATACAACTTTTGCGACGCTTTCATATAATTATAGGGTTCCAGTTGGTGAAACTGCTAAACTGAGTCTAGGATTATCTGGTAGACTTGAGCACGGAAGAATGGACTTTACCCAATTAGATGGTGCGGATCAAGGAGATGATTTTATTATGAATAATATCTCTAATCAGGTAAGACCAAATTTTGGTGTTGGTGTATTTCTGTCAGACAATAATTACTATGTCGGAGTTTCTCTGCCTACGATTTTGGAAAACACACTCTATTCTGAAGCAGGATTTGAATCAGTATATAGAACGTTTTATGCCATGGGAGCAGTAGTGCTCGATGTAGCGAAAAATGTAAAGTTTAAACCTGCTGTCCTGTTAAGTATCAATCCAAATGCACCTTTTGATATGGATCTAAACGCTAGTTTCTTATTTATGGAAGCACTTTGGGTAGGAGGTACTTATAGACTTGGGGATTCGGTTGATGCTTTATTGCAATATCAATTTACACCAAATCTAAGAGCAGGTATGGCTTACGACTTTACTACATCTGAGTTAAGGGCTTCTACAGCTGGTGGATTTGAACTAATGGTTGAATATTTATTCGATAGAAAAAATAGACAACTTACTAATATCAGATATTTCTAAGACCTAATCATCTAAGTGATTTTAAAATATAAAAGAATGCAAATTTTAAAAAATATATTTTTATTGGGCCTTTTACTAAGCACTTTGATGCCTGCTATTGCTCAAGAAAATTTAATAGATTATTCATTTCATAATGAATATACAAATATCGTTTTGGCACTTAATCGACTAGAAGCTAAGAAGAGTGATGTCGATAAAAAAGCCCAAACTATTTATGATGGTTTAGGCTATGCTAAGGCAGCAAATATGTTTAAGTCTACTGAAGATTCAGAAGCAGCAGATAAAGCCCTTTGGTCTAAGTTAGCCAATGCAGCTAGGTTAAATGCTAAATACGAAGAAGCTGCATATTGGTATTCAAAGGTAACTGCAGATGGACCTGTGCCACAAGAATTGCTTTACTATGCACAAGCGTTGCAAGCATCTGGAAATTGCACAGAAGCTGTCAAGTGGTTCAAATTATATAATGCTTCTCCTGCTAAGTCTAAAGTAGCATTCATAGAAAACTGTGATGAGGTAGAACAGTTTAATTCTTTTGATGAGGTAAGCTTAAATAACCTTGAAGGATTAAATACTGGAAAGCTAGATTTCTCAGCTAGACCTTATCAAGATGGGATTGTATTTACTTCAAATAGAGGTGGCAACTTCTTTTCAAGATTGATAGATACTTGGACCAATAAAGGGTTTACAGATTTATTTTATGCCAAGAAAGGTGAAAATGGGTATTCCAATCCAACTGCTTTTAAGGGAGCTGTTAATGGAAAATTCCACGATGGAGTAGCTGCATTTTCTAATGATGATACAGTAATGTACTTCACAAGGAATGATAAATCAAAAAAATCAAAAACGGAACTTGTAAATTTGAAAATCTACGAAGTTACCAATTCCGAAAATGTAAAATGGAATACGGCAAATGAGCTTCCATTTAATGGAGAAGATTTTTCTACATGCCATCCAACTGTAAGTAAAGATGGCAATACAATGTTTTTCTCTTCTGATAGACCTGGTGGTTTCGGTGGGATGGATGTTTATAAAGTGGCTAAAATAAATGGAGAGTGGTCAACACCTGAAAATTGTGGGCCAAGTATAAATTCTGCTGGTAATGAAGTATTTCCTTTTATTACTTCAGAAGGGGATTTAGCATTTTCATCTAATGGGCATCCTGGAATGGGTGGCTTAGATGTTTATGTCGCTAGACAAGATAATCCAAACTCAAATAACTGGACTAGAATTGTGAATGCAGGATCACCATTCAATTCTATGAAAGACGACTTTGGTTTCTATATGAATGATGATAATACCAATGGGTTTATTTCAACGAGTAGAGTAGGTGGAGAAAATAATGATGATATCATAGAATGGAGCAATGATACACCTATTGACTTTTTTCCAATCCTTTCGAGAGAACAAGTCTTCTGTGTAGTAGATAAGAAAACTGGAGCTGCCCTTAGCAATACCAAAGTAGATGTAAATCAAATGAACGGTACAGAATCGGCTAAAACAAATGTAAAAACTGATGCTAATGGTCAGTTTGTTCTGACTGTTTGGCCAAATACAAATATCAATTTCACATTAAATAGGAACGGATATGACAAGTCAACAGAAAGAGTAGATTTTGAAAATAGAACTAGTGCGGAAGAAGCTTGCTTAGAAATCGCAATGAAGAAAAAGGATCTTGCTTCCATTTCAGGTTCAGTAGTAAATAAGAGTGCAAAAGATGCCCCTATTTCTAATGCAACAGTAACTATTTTTAATTCATGTACCAAGAAAGAAACCGTAGTGAAAACAAATCGAAACGGAACGTTCACTTTCGAAGGACCATGTGATTGTGAATATCGTTTTGTGGGAACAAAAACTGATTTCATTAAAAAAAGTAAAACCTTAAATAGTAAGAAGATTGCTTGTAATGAAAGTAACAAAATTGTTCTTGGCCTAAAGAAGCCTGCCCCAGCAAAAGTAAAAACGCCACTGTTCGAAGGCAAAACACTTTACACAGGCATGATTATACCTATCAAAAATATCAATTATGATTATAACAAATCTGATATTAGACCAGATGCTGCTACAGAATTAGATAAGGTGGTAAGCTTAATGCAAAAGTACCCGAATCTTGTTGTAGAATTAGAATCTCATACAGACGCTAGAGGTAGCGCATCTTACAATCTCAATTTATCTACCAAAAGAGCAAATAGTGCATTGGAATATCTCATTTCAAAGGGTATTCCTAGAAGTCGTGCAACCTCAAGAGGGTTTGGTGAAACGTCTCTTTTGAATGATTGTCAGGATAAATCTTCTTGTACGGATGATGAGCATGAATTGAATAGAAGAACCCAAGTAAAAGTAATTAAGACAAATTAGCAAAGCTAGAATAATCCAATAATTGTAGAATAAGCTCTGACAGCTTAGCTGTGGATGAACAAGAGAAAAGGGAAATATGCACCAATTAAGTGCTCAATTTCTTGAAAGTTTTTATTGTCAGTAGATTATCAATTTGTAAGTGCTCTATCCCTCGGGATAGGGCATTTTTACATTTTGGGAAACTGAAAAGCTATAATTCCACCAATTGTTAAAAAATGGGGTAAATATAGGTTTAGAAGCCGTTACTTACGTCAAACGTTTTAGTCCTAAGTCATATGGACTTTTGTGCTATATTATTTACTCAGAATCATGCATAATTATCTAGATTCCTGTACTTTTGATTGGAATTACTACTAGGAATACAAACTAGATATCCCGTAAAAGAATTTTATTGATGAGCAGACTATTTTACATTATTATTTTTATAAATATAAGCTTTCCGGTTTTCGCTCAGCAAACACCAATTTTCACTCAATATCGTGATAACTATTCTATCATCAATCCTGCTTCATTGAGTAGTGATTATTTACTGAGGGAGCAAAATCTTGATTTTGGTATATCTCTAAGATCACAATGGAATAATTTGAATAACCATCCAGTCACGCAAAGTGTCAAGGGGAATTTTATTTATGCTCAAAGTGGAGTTTCTATAATCAGTGGTGGCTATCTCATCAATGATAGAACTGGACCGACAAGTTTCTCTGGTTTGTATGGAAAGATTGGCGGCATCTTATCAGATGATCCATATTGGGGTGGGATCTCCATGGGTATCAATATAGGTGTGCAACAGTTCCGTGTAGATGCTTCGCAATTTATAACTAGACAAGAAGGAGATATATTAGCAACACAAGATCAAAGTAAAATTGCGCCTGATGTTGGCTTCGGGTTCTATTATTACAAAAGATTTGAGAAAGGTTGGTTTTCAGATGATCTTGTTTATGCTGGTGTTTCTATACCTCAAGTTCTAGGCCTGAATATAGCATTTCAAGAAGGCGATCAAGATTTCAATATTCGAAGACAACAGCATATCAATTTAATTGCTGGATACTATAAAATGTTAGACAATGATAAATTCATTGAACCTTCAATCTGGCTTAGATATGTTGCTAATGCTCCATTGAGTCTCGACATCAATTTTAGATATCATGTAAACAAAAGTATATTCTTTGGATTTGGTGGTAGCTTGGCTAAAACCTTTCATTTTGAAACTGGATTTGTCATTGGTGATCAGCTAAGGATTGGTTATGGCTTTGATTTTCCATTCAATACCATTGGTCCTATTGGGAGAAGTACCCACGAAATTAACTTAAGCTTTGCCCTAGAAAGATAAAAATGAGCATAAAATTGAAAAATATATTGACTTTTTTCTCAAGGTTTGTGTTGATACTTACCATTTGGTTATGTTATTTGATTAACGGCATTCAAGCGCAAGATGTAGTCATGACGCTTTCTACAGAAGTAGCCATGTCAGGCACGGAGGCATGTGTCGAACTTAGTGTTGAAAACTTTACAAATGTTAGGTCATTTGATTTTATTTTTAATGTAAACAATACGATGGGGAATGCCACATTTAGTCGTGTTGCAAATTTTAATTTACCTGCGTTATCCGCTGCAAATTTTACAGACTTAGGTTTTTTTGGTGTTACTGTAGATTGGGATGCCACTGATCCCAATGTAGGGGCAACAGTGCCTGATGGAACTGTAATCGCAGAATTGTGTTTTGATGTAACTGGTAATTTTGGAGATGTTATCGAAGTTTTTATTATTTCGAATAATCAGGCAATTTTTGAAAGTACAGACGGTACTACAGAATTACTTGGCATAATAAATGGCTCCATTTCTATCACAGGTATGCCTCTTGAAGTTGTAGAAAATAATATTCTTCCAGAAGACTGCAACGGCATAGGACCTAATGGGCATGTAGAGATTACCGTTAGTGGTGGAACTATGCCCTACACTTTTGAGTGGTCAGACTTGTCTCCATTTGAAGACCTTACTGATGTGGAGGCCGGAGACTACAGCGTTACAGTAACAGACTCAAGTATGCCACCTTCTGAAGTGATACTATCCTTCACTGTTCCCGATTTAACTACTCCTCCTACCATAGATATAGGAACGAATAACCTTATCACTTGTAGAGACGAAATCATTACACTTGGAGGTTCGAATACCTCCATGGGAGATGAGTTTGAATACCAATGGTTATCACCAGGTGTAACTTTTGTTTCAGGACAAAATGACCCAATGGCAGAAATTGATCAAGCGGGAATTTATACTTTTAGAGTAACCAATACACAAACTGGCTGCACGGCTGAAGATATGATTGAGGTTACTGAAGATAAAACTCCACCGAATATAGATGCAGGTATGGATCAATCACTCACTTGTGACAAAGGCGGATTGATTTTGACAGCTAGCAATGACGAAGGCTTACCTAATCTCTCGGCAGAATGGATTGCAATAGGTGGTCAAATAAATGAGGTGATTGATGACTTTAGTATCAATGTGTTATTATCCGGTACTTATTCTGTGGTGCTGACCAATGAAGATAATGGTTGCACCAGTGAAGATGAGGTCGAAATTTCTCAGCCTGTAATCCCTACCATAGAAAGTGATGGCGATACACCTTCACTCAATTGTGATACACCTGAAGTAGACATAACAGCTATAACTACTGATCCAGATTTTAGTGTAAACTGGACTACGACTAGTGGGCAAATTGTTTCTGGTGAAGACACTAATGTGGTCACCGTTTCATCTCCAGGGATATACATATCTACCGTTATAGATCCAAGTAATAATTGTTCAGCTATATTAGAAGTTGAGGTCATTGGTAATACTGATGAGCCGATAGTAAATGCAGGCGATGATGCTACCTTCACTTGTAATGAGCCGATAGTCACCTTGTCTGGAACTACAGATACAAATGATGGTACTATTGAATGGACCGATGAGAATGGAAACTTTATTTCAAATGAATTGTCCTTTGATGTCAATCGTGCGGGCGATTATATCCTAAATGTAACAAATGAATTTGGGTGTCTAAGAACAGATGACTTAACTGTCGTTGCTGACACCATGTCGCCAGTAGCCAATGCTGGTCAAGACTTTGAAGCTGGTTGTATTGATGCAGCAGGTATCGCTTTGGATGGAACTGGTTCAGCTATGGGTAATGAATTTAACTATATGTGGTCTACTTCTAACGGAACCCTTTTGGATGGATTTAATACCTTGACACCTACTATAGGTACACCGGGTATTTATGATTTGGTAGTCACCAACTCTAATAACGGATGTACAAGCCTTTCTACAGTGACAGTGAGTCTACAATCTGATTTACCTTTAGCAGACGCTGGCCCCGATTTTAGTGTTTGTGAAAATTCAGCAAACCTATCAGGCAATATTGCCGATATAGTTACAGGTGTATGGACCACAACCGGTACAGCTGGTATAGATGATCCTAATGCTGAAAACATCGCTATCACGAATTTAAGAGAAGGTGAAAATGTATTTGTTTGGACGCTTTCTACTCCGGAGTGTGCAAACTACAGTTCTGATACCGTACGTGTTATTTTAGAAACTGCGCCTAATGCAGTTGAAGATATGCGTTCTATTCCTTTAGAAGAAAATACCTTGTCATTTAATGTACTTGAAAATGACAATACAGCGAATAATGATGGTGTCTTTGTAAGCTTTGAAACGAGCGATCCGAATTTTATGGATTTAGGAGAAGGCCTATTTAGCTACACATTCCCAAGTGATAGTACGAATACTTTTACTTTTTCCTATACAGTTTGCTCAGAGGTGTGTCCAGACTTATGCGATGTAGCATCTGTAACTTTAGAACGAATGGAGCCTGCTTTAGAACCTGTAGAATTAGATGGATTACCCAATGTAATTACGCCGAACGGCGATGGGCTCAATGATGCGCTTATTTTTGATATTTTACTGACTAATCCACAGGATTTTCCAAATCCAGAATTAGTCATATTCAATAGATGGGGGGATGTAGTCTTTGAGCAAAGGCCTTATCGCAACGATTGGCAAGGTACCAATCAGACTGGTGGTGACTTGCCCGAAGGAACCTATTATTTTATTCACCGACTAGATCTTACCAACGCAAATACCCTATCTGGTGATATCACCATAATAAGAGACTAAAAACTTTAACAGTTTTTATTGACTTCTAGGCGATACATTACAAAAAAATACCATGTATTGGGTATTTCAAATGACCAACGTATCCCTAATTTTACACTGCATATTTATAGTAAGTGTTTGACTAGTAAAGCCCCCTGGATAACACCCGGTATTTAAAAGCTCACTAAGCTCAAACTTTAGACTTTTAACACTTCTTAAAAGTCGATTACGATTTGAGTGAGTTGTCCATACAGCTCACTTTTTTTTATTGGATTAACTTCATTCCTTGAATACCAATTGAAAAGGATTTCGTGTGAAGGATAGGAGTGAATGGCACGATAGTGACATGTCCGTGCGCTAGCCTTGAAGCCTTAGCTAAGGACCGTAACGAATGTGGAGTCACGGAAAGCCTGACAGGGATGTGATGTCGAGTCGGCTTGTAGTAAAGCCAGCACAGCACTGGCACACCCAAAAAATAAAAACCTTAATTACTTTTCTGAATTTTTACGACAATCGATTTTGATATAGGGGTATGACTTTTACGGGCAAACTTGTTATGTGGAACGAGGACATTGGTTTCGGGGAAATAAGTCGCTAGATTACCAACGGGAATATCATAAGAAACTAAAGTAAACAATTTTGCTATACGAGTCTTGCCATCATAATGACTGCTTATGTCAACATAGTCTCCTTTTTGAAGGCCTGCTTTTTCCATATCCTTAGGATTTATGAATACGACTCGACGGCCATTTTCTATACCTCGATAACGATCATCCAAGCCATAAATGGTAGTGTTATATTGATCATGACTTCGTACCGTCATCATAAGATATTCGTCTTCTGCAAGGGTGTGTTCACTAAGTTTGTTGACCGTAAATTTTGCCTTACCATCATTTTTGAAACTTCGATCACGTGCTACATTAGGAAGGTAAAAGCCCTCAGGATTACGCACACGACGATTGTAATCATCAAACCCTGGAATGTTTAATTCAATAGCCTCTCGAATAAGGTCGTAGTTGTCAATCATACCTTGCCAATTTACTTGTTCATCATCGAATAGGGTATTGGCAATGCCGGCAACAATTGCGGGCTCACTCTTGAGCATAGTAGACTTTGGCTTTAGTGTTCCTTGAGAACTGTGTACAATCCCCATCGAATTTTCTACACTCACAAATTGCTCACCGCTTGCTTGAATATCAATTTCTGTTCGACCTAAGCAGGGGAGAATCAACGCAGTCTCACCGTGTACAAGATGACCTCTGTTTGGCTTCGTGCTGACTTGAACAGTAAGGCTGCAGTTTTGTAAACCTTTGGCAGTATAGTTGGTGTCAGGAGTGGCGGATAAAAAATTCCCGCCCATTCCGAAAAATACCTTAGCCTTTTTTTCGGCCATGGCTTGAAGGGCGCCAACTACATGGTAGCCTTCTTCTTTTGGCGGTTGAAAACCATAGTTGGTTTTGAGATTCTTGTAAAGATGATCTGGAATTTTTTCCCAGATACCTACAGTACGATCCCCTTGTACATTGCTATGACCGCGTACTGGGCAGGTACCACCACCTGGTATACCAATACTCCCTTTGAGCAAAAGTATATTTACGATTTCTTGTATAATGTCTACACTGTTTTCATGTTGGGTGATGCCCATCGCCCAGCAGATGATAATCTTTTTGGAGCTAGCGATCCACTGGACAGCTTGTTCGATATCTTTTTTAGCTACACCACATTTTTGAATGAGATCTTCAACCTTATGTTTTTTTAAATCTTCAAGCAAATTATCATAGCCTGTCGTACGAGATTGTATGAATGCTTGATCCAAGACTGATCCTGGAGCCTCTGCTTCTTTGGCTAGTAGCATTTTTAAAATGCACTTCAGTAAGGCTGCGTCTGTATTGATATTTAGATTTAGATAAAGGTCTGTAAGTTTCACGCCACTACCCATTATGTGTCCTACTTTCTGTGGATGTTTGAAGCGCAGGAGCCCAGCCTCTGTAATAGGATTAATCGAAATGATCTTGGCCTTATTCTGTTTTGCTTTGGAAAGGGCCGAGAGCATGCGTGGATGATTGGTGCCAGGGTTTTGACCGATTACCAATATAAGTTCCGTGATATAAAAATCTTCCAGCTTAACTGATCCTTTGCCTATGCCAACAGTATTAGACAATGCAACCCCACTTGATTCATGGCACATATTCGAACAGTCTGGTAGATTATTGGTGCCATATTTCCGTACCATCAATTGATATAAAAAGGCAGCTTCGTTGGAAGTCCTTCCAGAAGTATAGAAAATGGCTTCATTGGGAGATGCAAGATTTTTGAGTTGCTTTGCGATCAGTTTGAATGCATCCTCCCAATCAATAGGGGAGTAATGGCTGTCTCCCGGACGGATCACCATCGGGTGAGTTATTCGCCCACTTTTTCCTATCTCATAATCACTCCACTGTGATAAGTCCGCAACACTATGCTTTGCAAAAAATGCAGGGTCAGCTAATTTTTTAGTAGTCTCTTCGGCAATAGCCTTGACACCATTCTCGCAATATTCACCCAAGGCTGATCTATGATCGTCCGGATCAGGCCAAGCACATCCTGGGCAATCAATTCCTCCTTTTTGATTCAGGCTAAATAAAGTTTTAGAACAGCTAGTAGCAGTCATCTCTTCCCTCATGTGATGCAATGAAGAGCTCAATGCTTTTAATCCAGCAGCAGTTTTAGGAGGAGTACTGATTCTTACGTTTTCCCTTTTTTCAGGAGTTAGTGGATTTATGTCTTGCTTTGCCATTAGCTAATTTCTTTTTGGTTTGGATTGGGAAATGTGTCCTTGTCTTCTGCTCCTCTCGGATGTAGACAAGTGAAATCCTTTTCTATAAGTAGATTCAAAGATTGTTCTCCAGCACTATGGATACTCTGTACTCCGACGCTTTTTTCCTCATTCATAGTTTCCAAATCTAATGCTCCCATTCGAATAGAGATGGTCTCTTCAAGGTATTGGACACTTGTCGTTTTCTCTTTTGCTGGTATGAGTCCGTAGCTGAGTTGTGTTCCATTCGGAAATCGGATGTTTGACATCACTTTGTTTCCAGCTAACAGTTCTTTTAGTTCAAACTGAGTTAAGCGAATACGTAAAGAATTTTCTCTAATGCGGATTTTCATGACCTTAAGATATGTTTTTATATTAATTGGGAGCGGTAATTTAACCTATTTCGCAGGCTTTGGTCAAGGAAATTAAATCCTTACCTTTATTCAAGACAAAAGAAAGAAATGAGTTTCCAGAAAGAAATTCCGAAACTGTTGGAAGAAGGTGTTATTGATAAGGCGACGGCTGACCGATTGAGTCAATATTACCTAAATAAAGCGTCTACATCTCCCAATAGATTGTTTTTGGTATTTGGAGCATTAGGTGCTTCGCTCATTGGTTTAGGTATCATTTTGATCCTTGCACATAATTGGGATGATTTGTCTAGATTCACGAAGACTATTTTTGCATTTATTCCTTTACTTATTGGTCAGATACTCTGTGGATATACTTTGTGGAAAAAACCAGAAAGCGCTACATGGAGAGAATCATCAGCCATATTTTTATTTTTTGCGGTAGGGGCTAGTATCGCCTTAGTCAGTCAGATTTATCATTTACCCGGCGAGTTATCTTCATTTCTTTTTACTTGGGCAATCTTAGTGTTGCCTATAGTATATCTCATGCGATCTACTTTCTGCTCGATTTTTTATTTGCTTGGGATTACGTGGTATGTGATTCTCACCTCATTTTCAGGTCCCTATTTTGACCCGATATATTTTTGGTGGATGTTCTTAGCTATTATTCCATTCTATGTTTTATTATACAGAATCAAGCCGGGGAGTAACTCAACTGCATTCCACAATTGGCTAGTACCTGCTTCCGGTTTATTTGGATTGATGGGTATTTTTCATAATGTAGAGGAGCTAGCAGGTGTGATTTATTGTTCCGCTTTTGGATTGGTCTATCTCATCGGCCATTCTTATTTATTCAATAATATTAGATTGTTGAAAAATGGATTTAAAGTCATCGGAGCTTTAGGTACCATTATCTTATTGTTGATCCACAGTTTTAATTTCCCTTGGAAAGAGATTACTTCTGAGGGAAAAGGCCTAGTCGATATGTTCTTGTCTATAGAGGGGCATGTAGCATTATTGCTAATTATCCTGTGTTATGGCATGTTGTATTTCAATTATAAGCATAGAACGCATTTTGAATTGAAACCATTATCACTTGTGTTTGCTGCATTTGCCATCATTTTTGTTGTAGGATTAAATGCACCCACATTTGCTTTGATCTCCATAAATGCATTACTATTGATTATCGGTGTATTGACCATCAAAGAAGGTGGAGATCAAGATCATCTTGGCATATTAAATTTTGGTATGTTGGTTATCGGTGCGCTAGTCGTCTGTCGTTTTTTTGATGCTGACTTGAGTTTTGTATTTCGAGGGATATTATTTGTCTTGGTGGGAATCGGATTCTTTATAGTCAATTATTGGTTATTGAATAAAAGGAAGAAGCATGCAGAATAAGCTATTTCTAATTTCATTATTTGGCGTAATGGTCTTACTTCAATGGTTTGTACCCTCCAAAATGATTTGGAATCAAGAGGATATACTAACGAATGGAGAGATGTATAAATTTGAATGCAAACCGATAGATCCCTATGATCCGTTTAGAGGCAAGTATATTACCTTAAGATTTGAGGAAGAAGACTTTATAATGAAAGATCATCTGGATATTAAAAAAGGGGATAGGATATATGTAGCCTTACGTAAAGACACAGACGGGTATGCAAAAGTAGAATCTATATCGGCTAGTGAACCAACAGAGCTGGATAACATCGTAATAGCAAATGCCGGCTGGAGATTTATGAGGGAAGACAATCTAAATGATCAAGTAAACATAAACTTTCCTTTCAATCGTTTCTATATGGAAGAGTCAAAAGCCAAGCCAGCTGAAGACCTTGTCAGAGAATCTACACGCGATAGTCTGCTGTCAACCTATGCAATTGTTATGATTAAAGATGGAAATGCTGTCATCAAAGATGTGATGGTGGATGGTATTCCCATAAAGGACTTAGTAGAGAAAAATAAATAGTGGACTTAAACCAAAAAAAGAGCCTCAATCAAATTGAGGCTCTTTTTTAATACTCGATTTAGAATCAAAGTATAAAGGCTAATTAAGCCTTCTTATCATCTTTCTTAGGAGCTGTTTCTTTAGTCTTTTGAGACCTTATTTTACCGTAAGAACCCTTAGTTCTTTTACCTTTTTTAGTTTTAATGTCACCTCTTCCCATGGGAATTGAAATTTTGATTTATTTTAAAATGAATATTACAGACTGCGAAATTAGGTATTTTCTTCATTAAAATCACCATTTTTTCAAAATGTAGTGATAACTCGTTTAGAATGAGCATATATATTAAACCTATTTTTCTGCATAAAGCCGATCAAAGTCATCCCATTATCTAAAGCATAGTCTACCGCTAGTGAAGAAGGAGCCCCAACGGCTACCATCATAGATATGCCTGAAACTAATGCTTTTTGGACCAATTCAAAGCCAGCTCGACCGCTGACATACAGTATCAATTGCTTTCGATCTAGGCCTTTTTCTAGCATTTGCCCGATGACTTTATCTACTGCATTGTGCCTTCCTATATCTTCTCTGATTACTCGCATACGCCCTGCAAAATCAAAAAGTGCCGCGGCATGGATTCCACCTGTTTGCTCAAAAAGTTGTTGCTGTCGTCTCATTTGCTGATCCATTTGCAGCAGTAAGTTCGAACTAATTTGAGTTGTACATTCACCAAGATCAAATGTCCTTACGAGTTCTATAGCTTCTAGACTGGTCTTCCCACACATACCACAAGCCGCAGTGCTAACTGTACTGCGCTCCGACTTTTTTAGAGGAGCTGCCTTTAGTGAGACCAAAGCTTTTTCTCCTTCAAGTGCTACTTCTTTGATTTGTTGGATATCATCAATTATGCCTTCAGTATACAGAAAGCCTTTTACCAAATCCCCAGTACAGACAGGAGTATGCATAGTAATCACTAAGTCCTCAGAATCTACTCCAGGGTACTTGAGCTGAATCAAGAGTGGCGTTTCTATAGCCAATTGATCAGAAACATCTTGTGACTCTCTTAGACCAATTTTGCTAATAGGGTAGGATTTTATTCCGGTTGTGATATCGCTTTTAGACATGTATGATGAGTTTACACCGTAAAGTAGTGAATTTTCAAAAATGAACTATTTTGGATGAGATTTTTTCTTTTTGAAATTTAGTGATGCTTGCGCACGCCTATTTATAGTCGCACAGGCATCAGTGGATTGAGAAAAGAGAAAATATCGCCAAAAGAGACATTTTGGAATTTTGTGACTTTGCGGAGTAAACTCAAGGGTACGCAATAAAAAAAGCCCCCAAAAAAATTGGAGGCTTTCTCTATGATTTATTTTGAATTTGATAATCTCAAGACCTAATAAATAGCCCTTGAAAGATCAAACTGCTTATGACAATTTACCGCCGTCATGCTCGTCTTGCCACTTTTCAAGTGCTTCCCACTCACCACGTGCAGCCATACCAGCTTGTAAAGGCCATGATGCAGGATCATGCATTTTAAATCTAGGTCCAGCTTCATCCAACAATCCTTTGATAACGCTAGGATCCGTATTTGATAATGCTACCCAAGTCTTGATACCACCTGCTTTAATGATCTCACCTATTTTTGGTCCTATTCCTTCGATCTTAGTCAAGTCATCTTCAGCAGTAGGATCAACAGCTGCTATTGGATTAACAGGAGCAACAGGCGTCTGAGATACAAATCCTGCCACTGGAGCAGCAGGCGTTTCAGTAACAGTTTCAGCTACTGCATCCACTGGATTTTTTAATTTTCCACCATCGTGCTCATCTTGCCACTTCTCAAGCGCATCCCATTCACCTCTTGCAGCCATACCAGCTTGTAAAGGCCATGATGCAGGATCATGCATTTTATATCTTGGGCCAGCTTCATTCAATAATCCCTTGATTACACTAGGATCTGTCTTTGCTAAGTCAGCAAAAGTCTTAATTCCTCCAGCCTTAATAAGCTCTGAAATTTTTGGTCCTATTCCTTCGATTTTAGTCAAATCGTCTTCTGCTACTGGTGCAGGAGGTGGAGTAGGAGTTGGTGTTACTTTCGCTACAGGCACTGGTATTGGAGTAACTGAAGACTTGTTACTTGCTTCCAATTGCTCGTGGTGTCTCAATAAGCTTTCATACTTGATCTGTAAGTCACTTCTTTCTGCCTCTGCCTTGCTAGCTGCTTTACGTGCTGCTTCTAATTCTGCATCAGCATTAGGATTTACCTCAGGAGCTGCTGCTACCTGCGCTTTTAGCTTTGCGACTTCATCTTTAAGATTCTTATTCTCTGCGGCATGGTCTATATCAGAGCTACTTAGATTTGCAGTAGCAGCCACTAATTTGTCATACTTTACTTTCAAAGTATTGCGCTCCAAGTTTGCTTCTTCAAATCTTGGCTTATATGATTCAGACCTTCTGATGTATTCGTCTTTTTCTGCCTTAGTTTCAGATACAACATTTCTAAGCTTCTCTATTTCAGAATCTCTGTTATGAAGAATATCCGTTAAACGAGCTACTTCCTTTTCGTTTTCATCATCTGATTCAACGACTACTTCGCCAGTTCCTTTCAAGCTAGTTATTTCGCTATTTAGCAAACCAAGTCTTTGGTTAAGTCCGTCTCTTTCAGTAGAAATAGATCTAAAGTCATTTTCTAACTTACTTGATTTGTTTCTAAGCGTAGCGATTTCACCTTTTTGCTTATCGATCAACTTTTCAAAGTTTGACTTCTCTTTCATGAAGCTCAAATTAGACTTTTCAAGTTTGCCATACTTTTTGGCAAAACCAGTATTGCTTGATACTTCATTTTCATACTTGTGTCTCCACTCATCTATCTTTGGAGATCTGAACAACCATCCTAGAATGAATGCGCCTACGGCAGTTAATGCTAACCAAAATACCCAAGAGCATAACATGGTCCAGAATGCGGATAAAACAATTATAGTAAACATGATATATTTATTTTTTGTGTGTTTTTTAAAATGATTAGTTAGTTACGATGATTTCAACTCTTCTATTCTTTGCTTTCCCTTCATCCGTATCGTTGGTAGCGAGTGGCTTAGTTGGCCCTTCACCTACAATAGAAGTAATAGCACTTTCACGTACACCTTGGCGTACCATGTAGTCCTTGATTTCTGCTGCTCTCCTTTTACTCAGTCTAGTATTACCTCCTAGACTACCTACGTTGTCAGTATGTCCTGATACTTCGATAGCGGCATCTGATACTTGGCTTACATAGTATTTTAGATCCGCAAAATAAGTTTTCAAAGCTTGATCCATGTTCACTTGGTTCGAACCAGTAGCAAAATAGATGCGGTAAGGTTCCGCCTTCAGTCGCTGTCCGATATCTGCTAGATCACTAGCTCCTCTAAAGTTGAAACTTACACCTTCTCTTAGTAGATTCTTTGGTGTGAATTTCAAGCTGTAGTCAGAAAGACCAGTTGTGATGATATTAGCAGCTGGAGCACCATTCGAAACAAGATTAGCCTTAATGGCTTCAGCACGCGCAACACCTAGGTTGTCGTAGGAGCCAGAATAGCTTTGGTTCTCATCCTCTTTGTAAAAACCAGTCAGCAAAAGTTGCCGATCGGTATTACCTTTGAGGTAAGTGCTGACTTGATTGAATGCAGTTTGCGTTTTAGCCGGCACATTTGGGTCCGCGCTAGTTATAGGGAAGGTAAAGTGGTTTGCCGATCCAGCATTAAATCGACTGCCATCATTCACATTCCATACCATTTCCTCCTTCACGGGAGCAGCTGGGATTACTTCCTTAGGTTTTGCTTCTACTTTATTACAAGTAGGACAAGACAAAAAGTAAGATCCAGCCCCTATCCACGCCAATAAAAGGAGTAATAGTGGGTAGAAAAATTTGTGCATTGTTATTGCAGTTTTAAAAAATTATAGAATAGTTTGAGAAGTGAGTTGGTTTTTCATTTCTCTTACATTATTTAGACATCCAAAAATAGGAAAAGATACGCTTAAATCATTGATAATGTTTGAGTATTGATAAAAGTTAAGCTATAATCATCGATACTTTTACTTGGTATTTTGAAGAAACGATAAATACACAGCCTCACTTCATTAATGGATCAGCGATCGAGCGATCATTGGATAGCCTGGGTACTTTATTCTGACCACCCAATTTGCCTTGCGATTTCATATAATCTCTAAAAGCATTTTTCCGTAAGCTACTGATCTTAAGCGGGCGCAAGATTTGTCCTTTTATCAGATCACGATAATAAATATTTTGATTAATCATCTCATTATCAAGCGTCTGCGAGAAAGATTCTAAATCCTGAGGCGCTTTTGCAAATTCTATCAGCCACTCGTGATAGGGCAGCCCTTCTATAGGGTTTACCTGTGGCGCTACCGTAAATTCGACCACTTCTACTTGATGCTTAGCACAGGCATCTACCATTGCCTTCTCTACTTCTTTGCCTATCACATGCTCGCCAAATGCAGAAATGAAATGCTTGATACGACCAGTCACGATTATTTTATAAGGATCTAAGGATACAAATTCTACCGTGTCTCCAATGTTATATCCCCATAGCCCAGCATTCGAGTTCAATACGATCACATAATTCACGCCGAGCTCCACCTCCTTGATACTCATTCTTGATGCATCCACTTTCCCGAATTCAGCGGCAGGGATAAATTCAAAAAATATCCCTGAGTTCGTATTCAATAACAGTCCCTTTTCATTTGTATCATCCTGGTAAGCAATGAATCCCTCTGAGGCCGGGTAGGTTTCCAAAGTAGGTATAGACTTTCCAACCAACTTTTCTAACACCTCCCGATAGGGCTCAAAGTTCACTCCGCCATAAACAAACATATTGAAGTTGGGAAACAATTCACTGATCGAAGCTGCTCCCGTTTTTTCGAGTAGCCGTTCATAATACATTTGTACCCAAGGTGGTATTCCACTTATCAGCCGCATATCTTGCTCCTTGGTCTCCTCCACGATCCGATCCAGTTTCGTCTCCCAGTCATCTATACAGTTGGTTTCATAGCTTGGCAGTTGATTACCACGCAGCCAGCTAGGGACCATATGATTTACTATGCCTGACAGACGCCCAGTCAATATTCCTGAAGTTTTACTTAGTTGTGGACTGCCTGACAAAAATATCATCTTACCATCCACCCAGTCACCTTTACCCGACTGCGCATAATAGTTGAACAATGCATTTCGAGCTGTCCCAAAATGGTTCGGAATACTATCCTTAGTGAGCGGTATATATTTAACCCCCGAGGTTGTTCCCGAAGTCTTAGCCAGATACTTAGGCACCCCCGGCCACAACACATCCTTGGCACCATCTCTCACCTGATCAAAATATTTTTTCAACTCCTCATAGTCTCTCACTGGCACGGCAGACTTAAAATCCACATACGACTTCACCTTTCCCAGTTGATGATCTTTACCGAATTGTGTGGCAGCTGCTTTCTGTATATTTTTATGGAGTATTTTATGCTGATCGGCCACTGCATTTTTTGCATTTCTCTGAATCATTGCAGACACACGCTTCGCAATTGGTTTAAGCAAAAATGATTTTACAGCCATGGCATAAAGATAAAATTTTCCTTCTTCTAGTTCAGTATAATTTGGGTGGCGGACGGGCTTTCCGTTTGTATCTAGCACGCCTAGATCTGCTTCAGTATAGTCGTGCTTAGTCTTCGTTATGCACTCAGCCGTCATCACTCCTTACTTCAGGCAGATCTATGCGCACTAGATATCACTGCTATCCCTGCCACAAAAAATGTTTGTTTAAAAGAAAAGTTCGTCGATGTTTTCAACCTTGCGTTAGTATACAAGTATTAAAATGCCTTTGCTAGTTTATGTCAACATGTTGGATTTATACACCAATAAAAAAATAAAAGTTAGTCCACGGCTCTAGCCGTGGATTCTATACGCGTGTATAGCTTAGCTATTGTTTAAAAGAATCTTTTCAAAAAAGTAAAATATAAGCATAGCATAAGAGCTATGTTTGATACGTGTACTGGATCTATGACTGGAGCCATAGACCAACGAGGTATTTTATTTATATCATAAAAGGAATTGAAAAATATCTGCCGCAACGTGGCAAAATAAATTAGCCTAGGGTTGAAGCCCTAGGTCATCAGAAAGCAAGAAATTATAGCCCCAAAGCGCCTGCCCAACTCGTAGAGGTGGGGGCGTAATAAAAGCTGTATCACTTGCAGCTCTAATTAAAAGGTAATTTTGAAAGACTTTAATAATTGATATTTTCACAAATACTTAATTTCCTCGACTTTTAATTTGTGTCCTAACGCAAGGTTGAAAACCTCGACGATATAAAAAAAGAAAGAAAGATAGTCGATGTTTTCAACATCGATTCAATACACTCGTCTCAAAATTTGTATCCTAACGCAAGGTTTTTAACTACTATTTATTGCGCTATACCGAAGGTATAAAAGCACAGCAAACGGAGTGCGCGAGAGGCTAGCGGTGGCAGCGGCATGGCCGACAATAAAAATAATTTTGATAAAATAAATTGCTTACTAACAATAAATAAGCTGAATAGAAAAGCAAAATTCTAAGGCCATATAGCGAACGACGCGACTCCACCGAAGGTCGGAGAAGACCCCAAAACCACTTCATATTACATTTAATTGTTATGCAATAATTACCGCTTCTAGGGTAGTCAAATTAGAGAAATATTTAAGCTAAAGAAGCTATTTTTGTCTACTCATATAGTACAATGAAGATTTCCACTTAAAAAAGAATCCCCTACGTTTCTTTTTTGCAATTGTATTTCCGTAAGCCGCAGCTTTTACATTAAACACAAACATTCAATTCACCAGTTGAGTGTCTACTCACTTATGGAAAAAACAATTATGAACAAGCCAACACGTTTTATTTATCTAGCCCTTTCATTCTTTTTACTTACACACTCCTTGCAACTATTTGCAGATAATTTTGATTCGGCAACGAATGGTTTATCAGCACCTGCCACCCCAGCGAGTCCTATGGTAATGGATATTACGGTGTGCGATGGAGAGTCTACAGAAATAACACCGGTCGCAGGAATGGGCGCAGGAACTGGTGGAGGAACTTCTATTATTTTTTCTGAAACATTTGATACTGATGGAGAAGGAGTAGCAGGCGCATGTACAGGTGCCGCAACGAGTACCTGTGCAACCAATGTAGCGCCTGCAAATGGTCAATGGTCCATTACGGGTGATGTTTCTGGATTTACGGCAACATCTGACTTTGCTATCACAAGTGGCGGGATGTTGGAGTTTCAAGATACCGATACTGAAGTGTGTTTTACCACTAGTATGATAGATATATCTGCTTGTACCACATCTGATTTTATGGTAGGTATTTCGGAAGCAGGCACCATGGAATCAACAGACTACGTGGATGTAAATTTCATAGTTGATGGTGTGTCTAGTATGGTACCCAATTGGATGGGCCTTGGAGACGGGATGCATACTTTGATAGATGATTTTACGGCAACTACGGTGAGTCAAACGGGCATAGTTGGAAATACGCTGGTCATCGAAATCTGTGTAATGAATAACTCTGGTGCGGAATCTCATTTCTTAGATAACATCATGGTGGGTTGTGACGCCGCTGGTACGGGAGCGGTTACTTTCAAATACTACGATATGGATCCGGCTACAGGTGCGACTCCAATAGCTGGACCTACGACTGACCCATTTGATCCTATGACGGCAGCTGGTGAAATGGATATGATATGGGTGACTGCTTGTGAAGGGACGTGTGAAAGTGCAGCTAGCAAAGTAACTGTAATTGTAAATGAAATACCGATGGCACCAATGGCGATGGGGGGTACTTTTTGTGATGGAGATATGATCGCAGATGTAGTTCCTACTGGAGAAGCTGGAGCATTATTTTCATATTACAGTGATGCTGGATTGATGACTTTGATTCAGACTGGAGCTACTTATACACCAATGGGAACTATTGGTGTAGAAACGATTTATATAACGCAAACGATTAATGGCTGCGAAAGCGATGCTGTTGAAGTCAACATAGAGGTCTTACCAACTCCAGCAGCTCCAACAGCGGAGAGTGTTACCTTTTGTCTTGGAGAACCTGTTGAAGACATTGAAGCAGTAGGAGAGCCAGGTGCTATATTTACATATTATAGCGATGCGGCATTGACTGCCTTAATCCAAACAGGGGCAAATTATACACCTATGGGTAACCCCGGAACAGAAACCGTTTTTGTAACACAAACAGTCGGCGGTTGCGAAAGTGCAGCTACACAAGTAGATATCACTATCGCTGGATTTGAAAATATCACAGTAGAACCAACATGTAATGTCGATGTATTGGATTATTGTCTTGATATTACTTTTGATTTTGTAGGTCCTGGCCCATCAAACATGTATGAAGTAGTTGTCAACGGTATTTTGTTTGGCCCTTTTGCATACGGAACTACTGGTTCTGAAGCAATCACAATTTGTGATCCTGTTAATTTTATCGGAGATGAGCAAACAGGGCTTGCTGTTGAAGTAGCAGACTTGGATAGAGGTAATCTTACAGAAGGGATCACGCAAACTGGTGGAGGTGCTTCCAATCTTGAAGGTTGTATTGAAATATCTGCAGTATTGGCGGCACAGAATGCGGACAATAATGGAGACGGACTTGTCGATTTTTGTGATGAATTTATCACCTTGACCAATGGGGGTACTGCACCACTTGATATATCTGGGTATACGATTTCTGATGCAGTGGCAGTGAGACATATCTTTACAACAGTTACATTGATAAACCCTGGTCAAACGATCACACTATTTAATAGTGATTTGAATCAAGTCGCTAATTGCGCTGGTTCTGGTATTTGGAATAATGGTGGCGATGACATTATATTAAATGATGCTATAGGAGGCCTGGTTGATATGGAGACATATGGAGGCAGTACTGCTGGTGTGCAAGAAGACTTTGAGGTGATTGGCTGCGGTCAAGGTATGACTACTGGTACAGGACCTTCTTCTTGTTTGCAGATCAACTCAGTGATGGCAAATCAAAATGCTGACAATGATGGCGATGGTGCGATTGATTTTTGCGATGAATTTATTACCATCACTAATCCTGGAAATATGCCATTAGATATTTCAGGATATATGATTTCTGATGCAGCTACACTACGTCATATTTTTCCAACTACTACGATCTTAGCGCCAGGTCAGGTGTTGACCATTTTTAATAGTGATTTGAGTGAAGTGGCCAACTGTGCTGGAGCAGGAGTCTGGAATAATGGGGGTGATGATATTATAATTGTTGATGCCCTTGGCGCACCAGTAGACAGCGAAACTTATGGTGGCTCTCAATCAGGTGTTGAATTTGCTTTTGCTATAGATCCATGCCCAGTAGGAATGATTATGGACAACGGGGTTTGTTCTGGTCTTACAGAATTTGATGAACCAAATTGTTGTCCTGAGATCGAAATTTCCTCATTCATGGCGATGAGTATATGTGCTGGTTCTTGTCCAGCTCCGGGCTCAGGCTTGATGGTAACGGGGGAATGTGGAAATATTCCTAGCGCTTCAGAAACAAAATGGTATTCAGATCCTGCTGGAATGTTTTTGGTTTTTGAGGGGGATGTTTTTGATCCTATCTCAGAAGGGGTGTTGGATAATTCTACGCCCGGCCAGTTTAAGTTTTATGCACAAGTGAGTTGTGATTTTTGTTTATCAGAACTTACTCCAGTGACGGTAGATATTTTTGATTGTGATCCTCCAAATGATGCTTGTGGAGGATGCACATATATAGTTCAGCTTTATGATACTGGATTCAATGGTTGGGAAGGCGCTAGCTTTACCGTTTCTGTAAATGAAGGACCTGATGTAGAGTATAAGGTAACTGCATCTGATTGTGGATTCCTTTCATTTCCGATAGATATTATAGATGGCGGTACTATTGATTTTGCTTACTGGGAAGGAAGCAATAGTCAAGAAGATGCTTATAAGATCTTAGATGGATTAGGAAATGTAGTAGCCAGCGAAGGAATAGCTTTTACAGGAAATAATATTGTTGGATCTGTAGATAACAGAGTAGATGTAATATGCCCAATGTGTTGTACAGATGCGACAGAACCCTTTGAGTTTGTCTTTACGGCAGGAACTGACGCCTTCGAAAAATCATGGGAAATCAGAGATAATAATGGTGTAAGAGTTGCATTTGCAAACGCTGGCACTTACAGTGGTTTGTTTAATGGACAGTCGGATTCACAAACATTATTTTTAGACCCATGTGAAGAATATACTATCACAACTTTTGCGGCAAGAAATAATGGCTGGGAAGGTGGTACGTATACTTTGCTTTCAAGTAATGCAGATCGTGGAGTGCAGGTTGCTCCAAATACCTATCAAGTGGCTGCGGGGCCAATGACTTTTACAGAGGAGCTATCCTCAACTTTCACTTTACCATGTAGCATGGAGTGCCCGGATGAGGAAACTATCTTAGCAGATGACTTAGACAATTGCCTATTGAATGCACATACCGCTATGGAAATAGAGGCTCCAATTTGTTATCCTAATAATTGTCATTTTTCTCCTGAGCCATCACTTACAGTATGTTATCCATCTGCGATAGGCGGTCTAGTAGAGGGGCCATTAGGTACTACTTCGGCATCCTTGCCGGTAGGAAGTAATACCCTTATATATAAAGCTACCTATAGTGATGGACAAATTATAAAGTGTACTACTCAGGTTCATGTAATATCAGAAGTGAATCCGCAGTTGGCATGTAATGACTTTGTGATTTTACCCTTGATAGATGATAACGATGATTGTGAAACCGTAATTACTGCGGACATGATATTGGAAGATCCAGATCCTTGTAATGCACAATACTTGATAGAGCTGACTGATCCAAATGGTAATGATCTTGGTAATGTTATCAGCAATGTAAATGCAGGGCAAGTATTGGATTATTCTATAACCCAAATAGGAACAGGATTGTCTGCACTATGTGAAGGACAAATCTTAGTGGAAGACAAAGCAGCACCGAATATCTCATGTGTAGACTATGTGATTAATTGTAATCACCCAAATGCATTAGATGAAACGTATACTCACACGGAAACTTTTGAAGTAGATGCAGCGGAGCTGCCTGGAAACATTGCTGGAGGAACAGTTTCGAATCCTTCAGAGTTGATTTTGCCAATCCTAGATGTTGGCTGTGGCCCATTTGGCGAAATTATTCAGGATATCAATGTAACAGTTGATATTGAGCATGATGATATTGAAGACCTTACTATCATATTAGTTGCGCCTGATGGAACAACGGTGACTTTATTAGAAAGAAGAACTTGCAATAATCAATTCAGTCGAAATATTGATGTGACATTTGACTCCGAAGCATCATCACCTGTTTTCTCTGGATGTAATCCTGGGATTCCTGGTTTGTCTGGCACATTCCAGCCTGCACAACCATTAAATATATTATATAATAGATTTTATAGTGATTTGGAAGGGGATTGGCAATTAATCGTAAGAGATGACGACGAACAAAATGTTGCTATAGGATTGGGAGAAGTATTAAGTGCAAGTATTGAACTTACTGCAGGTTTCCCATTTCCATACGCTGCTTCAGATTGTAATTTGACATCTGTGAATTTGATCAATGAAATATTTGTAGATACGAATTGCGATCAATCTGGGGGACTAGGTACGAACATAGTGCGTGTTTGGCAAGCAACGGATGCTGCAGGTAATGTATCAGAGTGTACACAAAATGTTGGACTTCGCGCTCCGAATATTAGTGATGTGACTATACCAGATGATATTGTATTGGCTTGCGGTGACGTACCAACTAGTCCTGATGAATTGAGTCTTGATGATAGCGGTATTCCGTTCTTTGAGTGTTTTGAAATAGAAGAAAGCGATTTAAATAATTGCGATATAATACTAACATATGAAGATGAATTTTTTGAGTCTTGTGGAGATGGTTATAAGTTATTCCGTACTTGGAATATCTTAAACTGGTGTGCAGGTACAAGTATGGATGTTGTGCAAACCATTTTTGTATTGGATGAGATTGGGCCAGAGATTGCGCAGAGTAATATTATCATTAGCGCAGATGAGACATGTAGTGCTGATGTTGATTTAGTTGATTTGCAGATTACAGATGCTTGTTCAGCAATTGAAAATGTTACTGCTACATATCTTGTGGGAGCTAGTTTGCAGATAGTTGATCTTGGAGCTGGTGAAATTATTGAAGGCTTGCTTTTAGGGAACACCACTGTAACTATAAGTGCTACTGATGAATGTGGCAATACAAGTGAGGAAGAGGTGATTATAGCAGTGGTTGACAATGTGGTGCCGACCGCATCTTGTAATGATGGTCTTAATATTACCTTATCAAATGATGGCATCGGTGAATTAACTGCTGCTAACTTTGATGAAGGAAGCAATGATAATTGCAGCGATGTAAGCTTATTAATCCGAAGTCTGGGATGTGAAGGAGGCACCTTTTCTCAAACGGCTGAATTTTCTTGTTGTGATATAGGAACTGTGATAGTAGAGTTGTTGGTGACGGATGCTGCTGGTAACACTAATATATGTTGGTCAGAAGTTTTAATCGAGGATGCTACTGCTCCTGTTATTTCCTGTGAGGCTGATCTGACAATAACTTGTGAAGATGAGGCAAACGCTGAAAGTTTATTTCAAGCTCCAGTAGCAACAGATAATTGTAATGTAGATATTGAGGCGAGTGAAATTGTTACGGTTGATTTGCCAAATTGTGGTCAGTTATTAACAAGAACTTGGACGGCAAGTGATGCATCTGATAAGTCAGATGATGCTACTTGCTCGCAAACAATTACAGTGCTACATGTTTCCGACTTTATAGTTCAATTTCCTGCCGATGTTGATTTTGATAACTGTATGCTTGGGGATATTCCAGGTCCAATCATTACTGAAGATGATTGTGAAATGGTTTCTATTTCAACGGAGGACAGAATATTTACTCAAGTGCCTGGTGCTTGCTACCAGATCGAAAGAACGTATACTGTAGTTAATAACTGTATAGTAGATGATCCATCTGCGGGTGAATTTACAGATTTGGGTATACCATTACCTATTCCTAATACATTTAGAGATGATGATGGCTATTTCCAGTTTACACAGATTATTACTGTTAATGATGGCACTGCGCCTTCTATTAGTTTCATTGCACCTTTCCCATGTGATTTTACAGATGGATGCGAAGGGGAAGCCATATTGACTGCTACAACTGAAGATGATTGCGCTGACCTTGCTGATGTTTCCTTGAGTTTCGAGATCGATGCATTTGGCGACGGGACGGTAGATATCACAGGAAGTGGTGATGATGCAACAGGAACATACCCATACGGTGATCATTTGATTACTTGGATTGCTACAGATGGTTGTGGAAATGTAACTGTTGAGGAGTATAGCTTTTCTCTTGAAGATTGTAAGAACCCAACTCCAGTAGGACAAGGTGTAACCACAGTAGTAATGAACAATGGTGAGTGTGTGTCTATTTGGGCAAATGATCTTCTTGAATATGCTGAAGATAATTGCACAGAAAGAACAATTGAAGAATGGGATGACAACGCTATGGTCAGAAGAGAAGGTAGTAATGGTCCTTTAAGTACTTCTATAGAACTTTGTTGTGAAGATATTGTAGATGGTGCTGTCAATGTTGAAGTATGGGTAGAAGATGAAGCAGGAAATGCTGATTTTATCATTGTTGCTGTTGTTGTTCAAGATAACGGAAGTAACTGTCCTACAATGGGAACTCAATCTGCTCAATTGATAGGATCAACTTTTACTGACAATGGAAAAGCAGTAAAAGAAGTCATCGTTGAAATAAACGGTGCTGAAATGGGAATAACAAACCAACAAGGTGTATTCCAATTGGCTTTGGGGCTAGATGAAATGTATCGTGTAGAACCAACTAAAGATGGTGACGATCCCGTATCCATCAGTACATTTGATTTAGTCATTTTGGCTCAACATGTTTTACAGGTAAATCTAATAGATAATCCTTATAGACTATTAGCTGGCGATGTTACTCAAAATGGAGTTATCGATATTTTTGACATGATCGAAATACGGCAGCTCATATTATTCCAATTAGAAGAGTTTAGTAATGTGGATTCATGGATTTTTGTACCTGCGGATTACGAATTCCAAAATCCTAATTCTCCATTTAGTGAAGATGTTCCGACCTTTATGGATATTGACTTTACGGAGGATTACAATTCAGCAGATTTTATAGGAATAAAAATGGGAGATATGGATGGGTCCTTTGAGAATGCGCAATCTACAAGTGTTGATGAAAGAGGAGTTCCTAAAAAGTTAATTTTTGAAGCGACAGATAAGTTGTTGGAAAAGGGTGAACAAATTGAGCTTGAATTGTTAGCTAAAGATTTCGATCAAATTCTTGGATTTCAATATACGCTTGATTTTGATCCAAGTGCTTTAGCCATTGTTAATGAAAAACCAGGTAGCTTGGATGTATCAAAAGCAAATTTTGGAAATAGCTTCCTTGACCAAGGAAAGCAGATGTTTTCATATCATAATAATAAGCCCGTTACTTTTGAAGATGGAGAAGTTCTATATTCTATTACGCTTAGTGCCTTGGAAGATGTGATGTTAAGTGAAGTACTACAATTGAGTAGTTCATTCACAAAAGCTGAAGCTTATAATAGCAAGGAAGAAAAACTTGATCTCAGTTTAGTGTTTACGGATCGATTCGATCAACAGCTGGGTACCTTTAAATTATATCAGAATAAGCCTAATCCATTTAGGGACGATACGATTATAGAATTTGATTTGCCGAACTCAGACTATGCGACGATGACTGTATTTGACGTTAGTGGAAGAGTAGTATATAGGGTATCTGATTATTTTGAATCGGGTGTCAACCAAATTGTAATCAATAAATCGCAAATTGGTCAAATCGGACTGTTGTATTACTCATTGCAATCAGGAGCGTTTACTGCTCAGAAGAAGATGATTTTAATTGAATAGTCGAAGTAGGCTCAAAATTTAACATATATAAATACCAATAGATACCAACGAAAATGCCTTTTAGCACGTCTTTAGTGTTAAGAGGCATTTTTTCTTTGAATTTAGGCAATTTGACACGTTAAACTGTGTTAATATTATAGCTTATGGAAATAATTCTGGAATTTATGTCTATTTTTAGTCATATTTGAAAAAACACTAACCACACCCAATGCTCAAGAAAAGATTAATTAAATCTTTAGGTCTGTTTTTTGCAATTATTTTGTGTACTACAATGGTAGCACAAGTTGAGAACGGGGCTGAAAATTATGTTTATACCCCACAATTTGGGAACTTCGATAAACTACAACAAAAAGGAGACATGTCTATCCAAATCGCTTCTGGTGGCCTTGTTAATATCCCTTTTCCAAGTGTTAGATTTTCGATTAGTCCAATTGATGGTTTTGGAGTTGGTCTGAATTATTTTACGTTCAGCAATTCAAATTCAAGATTTGATGTACAGACAACAAAATCTTATGTAGCTTCAGGTGAAGTCTTTTACTACGGGGAGTTTGATAATGAAAATGCAAAAGTATCTACTTCATATCGACTTGGTGCAGGCTACGGAGCCGGAGAAGTAAATAGAACATATAATTTAGATCAGGTAAGAGGAGAAACGAATCTTGGAATACAAAGATATATTTTGGAAGCAGGATTATTGATTGAATCAAAAAATGTTGGATTTGGATTTGGCTTGAGACCTAAATACTACAACTTCAGCAATAATTTTGGATTCGGAGATGTGGATCTTGATGAGGTTAGAGCTTTAGATTATTTAGTGAGAACAGCTCCAGTATTTTTGCTAGACCTCAATACAAGATTTGAGTTTGGAGGAGAGATCGGAAGGTTATTTTTCAGTTGGGACCAAACCTTAAATAATATTGAAGGTGAAAACGATTTTGTCCCAGGATATTTGAATAAAAGTTCAATCCATTTAGGATTTTATATACTTATTAATAAAGCGATTAACAATAAAAATAAAGAGAAATGAAGAATGTAAAAATTTTAGTGCTTTTTTTAGCCATTGCAGCTACATTTAGTTCGTGTATTGATAACGATGAAAGCTTTGAGCATAATCATTATAAAGACTTCGAATTGATGGAAAGAGTCCTTAATATTCCAAGCGAAGGGCCTGAAGATTATAATTTAGAATTTCCAGCATACTATGGTAGAACGAGTTTCTTTGGAAAAGATGACGCTACTTTGGGTAGGGTTATGTTCTACGATACTAAATTGTCTGCTGATGGTACAGTATCATGTGCTTCTTGTCATAAACAAGAGTTAGCATTTTCTGATGATAAGAAAGTGAGTGATGGTATCAATAATCAAGTTACTAATAGAAACTCATTAGCATTGGGTGCGGTGTTTAACTTTCAAGAGTATTACGGTCCAAACAGAGTTCCATTCTTCTGGGATAATTCAATCCAAACTGTAGAAGAACAAATTCCATTCACTTTTGCTGCTAAAAATGAAATGGATATGTCTATGGCTCAGATAGTAGATGTTATGAATAGTAACGATTACTATAAGCCTTTGATCCGTGCTGCTAATGGTACAGATAAAATTACGGAGCAAGCTGCTATTAGAGCATTGGCTGAATTTGTAAATGCACTAGGTAGCTTTAATTCACCATTTGATCAGGCTCTTTCTAGAGAGGTGCCAAATGGTTTAGGATTCGGAGTTCCGCCTGCAGTTACTTCTGACTTTAGAGATTTTAGTGCTACTGAAAATAGAGGGAAGAGAATCTATATGAATAGCTGTGCTTCTTGTCACGGTGAGGTTATGGGTGCTCCAAATGTAATGCAAGCAAACAATGGTCTTGAAATTACAGATGGTGACTTTGGAGTTCCAGGAACTCAAGGCGAATTTAAAGTTCCTTCTTTGAGAAACTTAAGTCTTACTTATCCTTACATGCATGATGGTCGTTTTGCTACTATTGAAGAAGTAATTGAGCACTATAGCACTGGACTTAAAAATCCTCAAAATATCCATCCTGAGCTTCAGGAAGATGGACAACCAAAGAAATTCAATTTCACAGATGATCAAAAATCTGATCTCTTGGCTTTCTTGAAAACATTGGATGACGAAGAAATACTTACGGATGTAAGATTTAGTGATCCGTTTAAGCGATAGCATATATAGAATATTGCCTTAAAAGTGCTTGCTTCCTTGATTGGGAGCAAGCATTTTTTGTTTTAGAGCATGATGAAGCATAAATTTTCTATCTTATTGAATGATTTTACATTTCACACCGAAGTAACATGAGTTTTATTCTTGGGATTTTAGTTGCAATACTAGGCTTACTGTTAGTAGTGGTGATAAAGCTATCAACCACATTCTTTCATGAACTAGGACACGCTTTTCCTGCGCTCCTGTTTACGGAGAAATCTGTTACAGTGTATATCGGTTCCTACGGTGATATATCGAACACGAAATATTTTGAGTTTGGAAGGCTAAAAATTTATTTCAAGCTGAATATAATGGATTGGAAAATCGGGATGTGCAGACACGAAGAGCATGCTTCGCATAATTGGAAAACGGCTCTGATCATTTTAGGAGGCCCGATAGCTAGTTTGATTATTTCCTTGCCCTTGTTCTTTTATTTAAAATCTATAGAGCAACATACCTTTTTGTTTTTTCTGTGCATTGTTTTTATTGCAGCGGCAGTATATGATTTGTTTATCAATCTGTGGCCTTTTGGAGGTGGTTTTGTTATGCATGATGGTTCGATAGCTTTTAGTGATGGTGTCGCTTTATCTATGCTCTATTCTAGGAGTAGACTCTCTAAGGAATTTTTTGAATTAGAAAAGCTACATCAAGCCAAAGACTATACGGCTCTTATTGAGAGTGGGAAAGAGGCTATAGATATTCCGGTCAAAGGTCGCTTCGCTTATGATTTTGTTATTGCTGGATATACTGAATTGAAAGAATACCAATCTGCTCTAGACACCTATGCTTCACTCAAACACCAAGTAAAACTAGTCGATAGTGATTACTTTGAAATCGGTAAGCTCTATAAAGCTGCCAACAATTATCAAGAAGCTTTAAAGTATTTTATACACTACAAGTACAAACATTTTGGTGATATAAATCTCCTAGAAGAGCTTGGAGAATTGTACCTCGATATGGGCGATGAGGATAAAGGCTTAGAGACAGCCAACATTTTACTGGGTATAGATAGCAATCACTTTAAAGGACGTCTATTGAAGAGTAGAGCTTTGACAATATTTGAAGAGTTTCCTTCGGCTATTGAAGAAGCAGATTATGCTGCATCCTTAAACCCAGAGGATCCATCTGTTTATTATCAATACGGCTTGATTTATGAAAAACTGAATAGGCCTAAATTGACTCTTGAAAATTTTCAGAAAGCAAAAGCACTTGGCTGTGAAGTTCATGGATTAGATTATAAGATCGAAATTGCGGAAAGTAGAATTTAACTAAGACAAATAAACTAAGGATGACTTAGGTGACTTGTGCACGATATATTGGCTTAGGTTTTCTTAGGTGGTTTTCTGAATCAGCTTTGCCTTTCACCTTACATATTCATTCCTATAAATTCAGTTGTTGAGAAGTTTTCCCTATTGGAATGTTACATTTCAGCAAGTCTGCGTTATACTATTATAAATAACTCAAATGAAAACGCAGATCAACCTTTTATTAATCCTAGTCATTCTACTATTTGTACCTGAATTATCCGCCCAAATGGATACCATCTACAACATTGGTTTGGATAGAAATCGCTTCACCTTAGAAGAATTAAACCAGCATATCGAAGAACGCCGAGCAAACATTACGGAGGAGGATGGGCTAGTACTTCGTTTTGAAATTAATAATGAAGTTGTAGAAAATGATACACTAGTAAAGTATGGGGTAATGCATTATATCGGATTGTCTATCCTAGATGATGAAGATAAAGCGAATATCAGATTGAATAATAAATTACCAAGTTTTGAATTTGTTGACTTAGAGGGTAAGACTTTGCACTCTGATGAACTCATTGGAAAAGTAGTACTCATCAATTTTTGGTTTACAAGGTGCGCTCCATGCATCGAAGAAATGCCTTACTTGGATCAGCTCAAAGAAGCTTATGAAAAAGATGGCGTTGTGTTTATTTCCATGGCACCCGAAGAGTCACCGCAAATAAAGTCTTTTTTGAAGAGACATGATTTTTCATATAGGCATATTCCAGACGCTGATGCGTTTTTGAAAAAATTTGGGGTAGGATTTCCCAAGAATATATTGGTTGATAAAGAAGGTATGATAAGATACATTGATTCCGGTATCATGGGTGTAGTGGCTACCGTTGATGATAGTGGTAGAATTAATGAGAATTATGAGTTGGAATGGGATGCTTTAAGATCAAAGATGGAGTTGCTTATTTCACAATAATTAAAATACTCAAAATGTCAGCTAATCAATCTATAAACAAAAAAATGAAACAGTCGATTCTTGTTTTAATTATAGGATTTTTATTTTTTGCAAATCTTAATGGACAACAATTTGAAAAATCAAAAGCAGATAGTCTGCGAGATGAGGGAAATATAAAGTTGGCTGTCCAAGAATATTCTAAACTTTACCAGCAAGATTCAACAAATAGAAACAATACCTACAACTATGCTCGTGCATTAGCATTAGATAGGCAAATTGATACTGCGTTTTATTATCTTAATATAGCCACTGCAAAGGACACCTCTGTTCAAACATTAAATGACCCTGATTTTTATTTTTTGATTGAAGATGATAGATGGGCGGGGCTCCAAAATAACTTGGTAGAACGAGTAGAAGCCAAGTTTGGCAAGTACAAAAATATAGAGTTGTCAAAAGAGCTTTGGACCATGGGAATTAAAGATCAAGCTTTTTATTATCATTTAGATGTAGTCAATAATACTGTTGGTAGAGAATCCCCAATAAACGCAGCAATTTGGGAATTAAAAAAGAAAATAAATAATCAAAATTTGAATAGGTTAGTGGAAATAATAGATACACATGGATGGCCAAAAAAATCTGTTGTTGAAGGAAGCGCTGCAAGTTCAGTTTTTCTGATTATTCAACATGCTGGAATTGAAACCCAAAAAAAATATCTTCCACTAATGACGGAAGCGGCTAATAATGGAGAAGCAGAATGGAGTTCTTTGGCCTTGCTAATAGATAGGGTGAATTTACGAGAGGGTAAGGAGCAAAAATATGGTTCACAAATATATCGAAATAAAGATGGTTCATTCTATGTGAAGGATTTACAAGAACCAGAATATGTAAATCAAAGAAGAAAGGAAGTTGGACTTGGACCTATAGAAGAGTACGTACAGAGATTTGGAATAGAATGGACTATTGAACAGAAGGAGAAGTAAAAAAGGCTTAGAGAATAACGTTTAGTTGTGATACAATTTTCTTTGCAACTTTGCAACAGTTAAATCTCTTAACTTAGGAAGTTTGCAAAAAGTTTAATTTGTTTATAATTTACGTTTTGCATATATTTAAATTTTAAATTATCCAAAATTAAAATCATAAGAAAAATCAAAAATCAAAAATCAAAAGTCAAAAGTCAAAAATTTTTCATTACTCTTTTTATTCCTGATATTCTTTTTATCTAGCTGTGAAAATCAAAAGGAAAATATTCAAACTGAAACTGAAAATATAGTCTACAAGTATAATTATAGTCTGACAGGCGATGTTTCTGGCCTAGGTATTGCCCATAACGATGGGCTAGATTGTGTTTATGATAAATTAATAAATAATCATATTTGCTTAAATAGCTTCGAATTCAATAGTTTGTCATTAAATTATTCAAAAGAATGTCTTGACTTCAGAAATACAGATAGTGATTTTAATCTGGAATTTAATCGTAATTACCATAATATTCAATCACAGCTTGATAGAATAGTGGAATTACGAACTGTGATAGATAATGAAAATAGTGACTCATTTGTTATTGAAAGTATAGATATAGCCATAGCATCCTTAATCTATTGGCATAATAATGTATTCAAATGGCATGACCTTCCTTATTGTAGTGAAAGTGGTAGTTATCAAAATCAAGTAGTTGATCCTCGAAACGGTTTTGACGCAGAGGGAGTGGAGTGGCTAGGGGAAACTATTTGGAACATGGCTGAGGCTGATTTTTGGTCGGGTTTAGTTGGGGGAATCGGATCCTTTGGTAATCCAGGTGTGATTGTTGGTGGGGCACTATGGGGGTCTGCAGGTGCTGGTATCAGAACTTTATGGGAAAGACCTTGTCCATAACTTATAATTGTATTGATATGATAAAATTTCTAAAATTTTTAAGGTTTCTATTTATGTTTGTTGGAGGAGGTGTAATCATAAATTATTACCTATTTGGGAAGAAAAATATCGGGGAAGTAATCTTTATTGCAGTCTTTGTTTCAGTTCTATTTTTATTGTACAACAAAGAAGTAATTTTTGAAGATAGAACTAAGGATAGATTGAATTAGTTTAGAAAATAAACTTAAAATAAAACGGAAGTTACTAAATTATTAAGGTGGCTTCCGTGTTTTATTTTCCTTTAGCTTATCTTTTGATTAAGCACTTTCCTATAATAACCTAGCTGTTATCGAATAGATCCTGTAAGAAAAATTTTATTCAGATAATCTCCAAATTCTACTAAAAATCTCTCATATCCTCGACATAGATATCTGGAAAAGCAGAAGCGTCGAACTCAAACTTGCTACTTGGAATGTCAATATTGGATGCTAGTTTGTCATTGATGAAAGTATATCGAGATCCATCTTTTGAAAATGCCTTGACGCTAACCATATCAATATTTTTGGTATCAACAGTAAGGCGCAGTTTAGAAAATTCACTATTATCAGAATCAATCGGCTTACATTCAACTAGGGCAACCGTGCGTCCATTTTGCTTTATCTCATCGCTGATAGCAAAAATAAATGCATCACTTTCATACAGCTTAAGTAGATTTTCTGGACTCATAAAGTTATCCTCTTCAGCGAGTGCCTCTGCACTATGTATTTGAACCTCGTTGTTGTTCTTGAGATGAATCCAAACTTTCTCTCCGTTGGAGATTACAGATTGCTGCTCAAAGTCCATGTAGAATTTTTTATCATCTTGAAAGATTTGCCCTTTCTGTATAATCTTATCTTCTTCTGGAATCTCTATTTCTAATGAAAAATCCATTTTGAGATTATCAAACCCTTCATACTTGTCTTTTAGCTTATTGAGAAGACGGGTAGCAGCAGGGTCGCTATCTTCAGTACTACTGTAATCATTGGTTTGCGCAGTGGACACATTAAGTGCTAAGGCACAAAGCAGTACAAGGATGATATGATTAAGATTCTTCATGTTATCTACAATTAGTATTATAACCCAAAAACGAGTCAAAAAAGGCACTATAGGTTAAGCAAAAGTTAAAGCCTATGTCTTACGCTTTTTCTTCTTTGCAGCTGGGAAAAGAACATTGTTTAAGATCAGTCTATAGCCTGGAGAATTGGGGTGCAAGCTAAGGTCTGTCTCGGGATCATTGACAAAGTGTCGATAATCTTCTGGATCATGCCCTCCATAGAAAGTCCAAAATCCTTGGCCTACCGTACTATGTAAATAGCGTGCTTCATTGGCTGGTTTATTTTCACCCATGATCAGTACGCTTGACTTGATTTGCTCTTTGAGATAAGCTGTAGTCTGTCCCATAAAACCTTTGACGGTACGAGTATGGCACTGGGTAAGCATGGATGGAACTGGGTCCCACTTTGCGGAAAAATCAAATAGGGTAAAGTAATCTGTGTTAGGCGAAACTCGACGAGTCTGACTGTCATCAATAGAGCTGTATTCATATACCAGCGGATCAGTCACCAACTTAAAATCCTTGAAGGCAAAGGTCTTACTAAAATCTAATTTTGATTGTGCACTTGGATCTTGCCCATCACCATCATACATGTGATCACATATATCCAAACCTTCTGAAGCCAATGCTATGTCATACGTATCTGTAGCAGAACACATGGCAAACATGAATCCACCTCCGACTACGTACTCTTGTATCTTTTTAACCACCGCCAACTTTAATTGTGATACTTTTTGATATCCAAGCTCTGAGGCTAAGCCCTCCATACGTTTGACTGTTTCTTTATACCAGCTGGTATTGTGGTAGTTTTTATAAAATTTACCATACTGTCCAGTGAAGTCTTCGTGATGGAGGTGTAGCCAATCGTATTCTGTTAGCTTATCATCAAGTACCTCTCTATCGTATACGACGTCGTAGGGAATCTCTGCATAGGTCAATACCATAGTCACTGCATCATCCCAAGGTTGTACCTTTTCGCCTCTAGCATTCACATCAGGAGTATATACCGCAATCTTTGGGGCTACCTCTAGTTTGATTACATCTTGGTTTACTTCAGGATTGGAAATATCTAATTGGATTTTGGCAAACTGAGCATCAGGAATAATATTGAAACTCACTCCTCTAGTAAGGCATTCTTTTTCAAAAATTTTATTGTGTTTGAAAGCAAAAGTACCGCCGTCATAGTTGAGCAGCCAAAAAGCTTCAGCGCCTGCATTGAGCACCCAATAGGTGATCCCATACGCTTTGAGGTGGTCTCTCTGTTCTTCTCCCATAGGCAACATGATATAGGAAGCTTGTAGAGAACTCAGTCCAACAAAAAATAGCGAACAAATAGATAAAATAATTCTGTGCATAGATAATTTTTTTCAAATCGACCTTATATTTAAGGCCTACATTCAACAAATTAGAACGTGATTTGTGCCCTAAAGATTACCAATTTTTAGCTTTTAACCCCTTATTAACTAAGAGGGAGCTCTAAAATGTGTAAAAAACATAAAATAAATTATTTTTAAGTATCTCAAAGGACCAATAATTAGGTTTTATTTACCTTCATGTAAGGAAAGGCCCGGCAAAATACTTCGTTTCAAGGCCTGGATTTTCAAATTGTTTATCATTAAAAGCAAATATTATGCGCTGGCAAGGAAGAGAAAAAAGTAAAAATATTGAAGATCGCCGTGGAATGAGCGGTGGTACACGAGCTGCAGGAGGTTTGGGTATAGGGGCTGTTATCCTTGTTTTATTAGCCTCAGTATTTTTTGACATCGATATCTCTGGTTTGTTTCAAGGTGGAGCGGGTCAACAACAATATCAGCAGCCAACGGGTCAACGATCTCAAGTAGGTGGAGAAGGTGATGAGCTTGCAGAATTTGTAGCCGTCACACTAAAAGACACTGAAGATGTGTGGAAGAAGATCTTTCGTGAAGATTTAGGTAGAAACTATCGAGAACCTAATTTGGTACTATTTGAAGGGGCAGTTCAATCAGCATGTGGGCATACTTCATCTGCAGCGGGTCCTTTTTATTGTCCTGGTGATGAAAAGATGTACATCGATTTAGTTTTTTATCGAGAGCTAAAAACTAAATTTAATGCGCCAGGAGATTTTGCTATGGCTTATGTGGTAGCCCATGAAGTAGCGCATCATATCCAAAAACAATTAGGCATAACCGATCAAGTCCATCGAAAGCGTGGACGTATCAGTAAGGCAGAGTATAATGATCTGTCTGTACGCTTAGAATTGCAAGCGGACTTTCTCGCAGGTGTGTGGACGCATCATGCAGAGAAGATGAACAGTATCCTAGAAGAAGGAGATATTGAAGAAGCCTTGACTGCAGCGAATGCCATCGGTGATGATACTATACAAAAGCGTTCTCAGGGTTATGTAGTTCCTGATTCTTTTACGCATGGTACTTCAGAGCAAAGAGTGCGCTGGTTCATGAAGGGTTTACAAACTGGAGATATTGCCCAGGGAGATACTTTTGCGGCAAGAAATTTATAGTCTCAACGATTATTTTTTGCTTATTTGTAGTTGTCATAGCAACATTATTTATTTTTTGTTTTATCTTTGAGTGATCAAATGACCCCAAAGCATTAATACAGTTATAAATGTTGCACACGGCTATCGCTGAATATTTGCACCCATTGCAAGTCAGCGTTAAAAAAATGTTTGGTAATCATGCCATTTACATTGACGATAAGATATACCTCGCTATACGAGAAAATTCGGATAATCCAATTGATAATGGTATTTGGATATGCACCTCTCGCAAGCACCACGAGAGTCTCAAAATAGATTTTCCCTCTTTAACAAAGTTAAGTGCTATCAATTTTAGCAAATGGCTTCTCCTTCCTAAGACTGCTGAAGATTTCGAGCAATCTGCTAAACAAATTTGTGAAATGATTAAGGTAGGTGATGAACGTATAGGAGTGGAGGTGAAGAGGAAGTAGGATGGAAGTAGTGTTGATGATTTCATCATTGGTGTGATGCGCTTATCTAACTTTTTGTCTGAACTAACCTGTGCGACTCCTTAAGAGGCGTAGATTTTTAGGATTAAAAGATGAGTCCGCTCCGAGAACTCACGAAAGCACAAAATGACTCTTTTGGCGATATTTTCCATTTTCTCAATCCACTGATGCTCAGGCATCACTGAATTTCGAAAATAAAAAATCTCATCCAAAATAGCCTATTTTTTGCAATCCGCTAGTTTCCGGAGT
>CALIEI010000055.1 GCA_938022165.1 uncultured Saprospiraceae bacterium
GCTGTACAACTTGTGGTACTTTGTTGCCATTGATAAGATATCGTATTACTTCCAGCAGCGGCAGTAGCTATAGTAAATGCAGCAGGATCTTCAGTACCACAAATGGATTGGTCACCTGCAATAACAGGGGCTATGATAACACCTACTTCAATATTTATGGTTATTTTGAATGCTCCACATTGTGCATTACTACCTGACCCATCTGATTCAAATATAAAAGTACCAAATGCATTAATTGCATCTATGCTAATAGAATTATTACAGACATCATAGCTAATACCAGTATTACCTAGATCTTCTTCCCATTCTCCTTCACAGATACTACCAAGGCATTGTAATAATTCTTGTAGTAAGAATTGCTCTCCTAGACTATTAACACATAAGGTAGTATCTATCGTTATATTATTATTTATAGGACAACACTGCGTAGCAATTCCTACTCCCTTTGTAGTGTTGTCCAAAGGGTTTCCGATATTTAAATCTGTTTGTTCAACTAGATCTGTATCAAAAACAGTAAGGCAATTTTCTCTTCCGGATAAATAAAGATATTGGCTTGACTGACTATATACCAAACCCCTTGTTCTTGAGAAACCAGGTAAAGAATCAGTGACATTAGAGTTACCACCAACATAAGGTATAGCATCTTCTACAGAATTAATAAAAGTACCGTCTGGTCCATACTTTGAAAGAATGACATTATCGTTATTGATTCCTCTATCGGTACCTCCAATATTTTGATCCTCTATAACATAAAAATTCCCATTTTCATCACATGTAATACCCATTGGGCTTCCGAAATTCAAAGGAAACAATAGTTGCGCAGTGTCAGAAGCGGGAATGGTATATAAGTCCGGATTTAAACTTCCGGCATACACCGAATTATCACTTATATTGGCAATAATCCATCTTTCATTAAATGGGTCAATATGAAAGCCCCAAGCATTTAAGTTGGTAGTTGGCACAGCCATCCGTCCTATAGTGTCTACTGTACAAGGATCAACTAGTACAATGTCCAATCCAGTATTTCTTATGTTTGCGAAGTATAACAGGCCACCGAAACTACCAAAATTATTAATTCTAAGAAGAAAATTTTCAGAATCAAACAAGGCTTCACCTCCGTTTAGAGGAACTCCTTCACAGGTATAGGCAAAAACGGAATCCTGTTGACCATTTCTTCCAATATCTGCAATGTAAAAATTACCATTGATATCCGTTGCAGATCCATGCGGATCTACAGGTGCTACACCTGTTGGGAGGAAGGGTAAACCATTATTAAATAATTCCTCTACACTTCCATCTGGCTTAACTTCAAATCGATGTACTAGGTCATCTGTTTGGTCATTGACATAAATATAATCCGTACAACTACACCCTACCACACAATCTTGCTCCTTCATAGTCACCGTATAATCTGTGAAACAATTCCCTCCACAGGAGGTATCGTCATTAAAAATACGAACCGTATAATCTTGGGAACCGGAAGGGTTACTAATCCCTGAATTAAAAGTATGTGGAAAGCTCAGACCCGTAGCATCTACAGCATTGGCATAGGCAGGATCACCCGTGTAGGTACTTCCTATTGACCAATTGAATCTGGTCCCACAAGTGAGTTCAGAGATTTGCAAAAAGCCATCACTATTTATACTACCATCATTGTTGCAAGAAGGTTGTATCGCAAAAATAGATGCTTCGGGGCTACCTGGGTCAACGTTTACTTCTCCTATATCTTTTTCATGAACCTTGTCTGAATAGAGGGCATTACACAGCGCAGGAAAGGAAATGATACAAAAAATGGAGAATATAAATAGACCTTTTAAGGGTCGAGAATATTGGTTTTCTTTGGTAAATAACATTAGAGCTAAGCAATTAATAAAAAAAAGTAGTTATTTGTGCTTTATTAAGATTAGACCTACGTATATATTAATTCAATAATCTTACCAAAAATTAAAGTATCTGACTACCAATGATTCAAGTACTATATCTCCAACACTAGATTTATCAAAAACCAATTCATAAGTAGCTCATTGCTATGCTAAGCCTACATAGCTTAACCGATGCAAAAGTATAGAGCGAAAGAATTGAATTCTAATGATTTAAAGACAAATATGGGATATGTTTTAAGAAAATAGAATAGCCCCAAAATGAATAGTATCGACTATTTTAAGCTTTCTATTTATTTGTAGATATAAATTAAATTGGTCGCAAAGTCTAAAGCTACTTTCTTTCCTTCAAAAAATGGAAACCCTATTAATCCGTCTAGATTTACGTCAACTCCTTCATTGATAAAGTCAAAAGGTAAGATGGAGAATTCCTGATTTTTTTCAACGTGATTGCCCATATGAAATCTATGCAAAATTCTAGTTTCCGAAGATTGGTAATCTTGACTAGCGCTTTGAATATTCGTAGTACCCGCTTTTTTCAATTTTGACTTTTTGATTTCTTCTGCACTTTTAAGGGACAAGATATTTATCTCGGCTCCAGTATCTAAAATCATACTATATTCAACACCACTGATTTTAATATCAACGACTATGAAATGATCAGTCATTCTAAATGGTATGACATTGGAAATACTTTGTTTTTCAATATGCTCGACAGTTCCCCATAATTCTTGTTTGTAATCCAAAACCAGTGTAGCATTTGAAAATAAATCACTTCCGATCAAGCCATTAAAACGATGAAGAATCTCGTCTTCTATATGCGCCAGATCCATTTGATAAGCCGTAAAATCAGATTTTACGATATCTAATATCTTAAATTCATCCACTGTTAACTCTTCTATACTTGCATCACCGGTGAGTCCACTAGCTATGTAGTTTTCATTTTCGCTCTTGTTATCTAGTTTGCTATTTAAGATTAATCCTGGAGCACCTGTATCTAGAATAAACGCCCCTTCTTTTCCATTAAACTTAGCATTGACGAACATGAGTCCACCCACCAATTTAAAGGAATCAAAATTACTTGCACCAAGATTATTTATGGATATGTCATTGCTTTCAATATGTCCAAATGAAAGAACGTTTTTAGCGGCTGGAATTTGCGCAGATGCACATAGCCAGCATAAGGCGCATGCAGCAGCAAGGACCGTTTTGAGCATAGTCTTGTATCACGATGTTTATTAAAATGGAGGGTGCTTCTTAGGGGAAGGAAGCAAGGGGGAAAGGATTTGTTACATTTATAATTATCAAACCTTGATACAAGGATAATAGTTCCCTACACAAACATATCCAACAGATTTTATGCTTAGCTATTCCATCTATAGGTATCAATATCCAAACCTGCTAAGTCTAAGACTCTGTCTACCACAGTATATACTATTTCATCGGTGCTTTTGGGATTACTGTAGAAAGATGGTACCGCTGGACAAATTATTCCTCCAGCAAGTGTGACAGTTCGCATATTCTCGATATGGATTAGGCTTAGTGGCGTTTCTCTTGGCACTAAGATGAGTTTCCTTCTCTCTTTCAGAATAACATCGGCAGCACGAGTAGTAAGATCATTAGAGACACCCGTAGCTATTCTAGCTAGTACACCCATTGAGCAAGGGCATACAATCATAGTCTTAAACTTCGCTGACCCTGAAGCAAATGGAGCATTAAAGTCCGATTTATCATATAGCGTAAAGCCATATTTTTCATAGCCTTTATCTCCTATTTCCAGTTCCCAATTATACTTTGCGTTATCACTCATGACAATTCCTACGTCACTGATCTGTTCATGCAATAAGCTTAACCTGTCTAATAACAATTTGGCATAAATCGCACCACTAGAACCTCCTATTGCTAATACTATCTTATGCATCATTTATTATTTTTTTTACATATGCTTGATTCGATAATTTCTGTAAAATTATAAATCAAGTTCGTGTAAGAATTTGATTTTCTGCGACTTATAGAATTTACTTTTACAATCTTAATATGCTGGTTTTCAGCGATGTAAAATTTATTACCAAACCATTGTTCATATGATAAATGCCTTTACAGCCATTTTGTTGCAGTATCAAAACATTCCATAGCCGCTACTTGTTTTTTACTCGATATATACCGTTTAAATAAAAGTTAAATTAATCAACTAAACTTTAATGTCATTCGGATTTACCTTACTTTGTACTTGTAAAATAGTATAAACAATGGCTCGGCAATAATTATTTAACAGCTTATAAGCGATTTTTGTAAGCACAAATTAACGAACCATTCTTAAATAGATAATATGAAATATTTAAAGTATTCATTTTTATTAGCCATTGTGGCTTTTGTTAGTTTTAGCTTTACTCAGCTTGAAACCAGTGACAACGTGGCAGAGGTCAATTGGTTGACTTGGGAGGAAGCAGCTAAATTGAATGAAACAACGCCAAAGAAATTCTTTGTAGACGTATATACTAGCTGGTGTGGTTGGTGTAAGGTGATGGATAAAAAAACATTCTCTGATCCAAAGGTAGCGGCATACCTTGGTGAGCATTTCTATGCTGTCAAGTTAGACGCCGAATCAAGAAAAGACATCATGCATCTTGGCAACAAATTCGAATTCGTCGAAGTAGAAGGTTCGCGCAGAGGTGGAATTCACATGCTGGCATATTCACTACTAGAAGGCAAAATGAGCTACCCTACAGTAGTTACCTTAAATGAAAATTTCGAACGTATAGCTATTTCTCCTGGCTTTAAGGAAGCACCGATGATGTACAACGAATTAAGGTTTGCAGCTGAAGAGCATTATAAGAATTCAAACTTTCAAGAATTTATGGCTTCACAAAAAAGCAAGTAATTTATCTTGTAATTTTTATTTGGGGGTGCCGCCTCAAAACAAAAAAAGCCAAGCTTCAAAAGAGCTTGGCTTTTTTTGTTTGTGTCGACCGAGCTATCCGAGAGTACGCCTAGCGGCTCCCGTCCCTGCATACGCACCAGCCTTAGTCGCGGACTGGCCAGCAGAGCTGTCCATCTCTACTATCTCTCACCCGAAAGAATCTAGTTACTATTCAGATTGAAATTTTCCATTTTGTACATGTATCCAAATACGACTGGATCAGGAAATAATAAAGGCAGATCAAATTCGTGCAAACACGCCTCTATATTAACGGTCATCTTATCCGTTTGAAACCTGGGGTCGACATCCAAACTTGCAATAATCGTCTCATCATCTTCACGAATAGACTCATCAAGTTTGACTGCCCAAGCATCATAGCATGCTAGATACAACATAGTTCCGGTCATATCTTCAACTATTTCTATGGCCTGTTCATCACATTCCAACACCACTGGATGCATGTCATTGCTGCTTTTATCACAGGAAAAACTAATAGCTATTGCGAACAAGGAAAAATGCTTAAGAAATGAGATCATAATTTTAACTTTTTTAAGCTCCTACTCTTATAGACTGGGTATTCAATAGATATGGTTGGGGCAAAACCCTGTTATTTTCTTTTGCTGTACTTCACATCTCTAATATCTATCGCCTAACTCATTATTCATTCTAAACTAAAGAACACGCAAAACAGCATTTATAATTCACCGCTTGTCCTAAGCGACTTCAGTCGCCGAAGGTTTTATAATTTATAATTCTCTTAACTCCCTAGTCATTTCTACTAGTTCTAGTTTAAGTACTTCTGCATTTTCTGAAGATCGGCTTTCTAGCATCTTGAGGCTAAGTTCGTCAATAGTCTCTATGTACTCTTTCTCATAGTCAATGAAGGTCTTCATACCTTCCATATCTGCTACTTCATCTATATTATTTTCACGTAGAGCCTCCAACTTTTCTCGCTTCATTTTAAGGTCTTCTGTGAGCTGGTGATTCTTGATGATCTGGTTGAGCTTCGTTTGAGCCAATTCGTAAAAATCAATTTTGGATTGGCGCAACTTCTTTTCTTCATTGAACCCTTCTATCAATTTTTGAGATTCCTTATACGCTATAGAGTTTGCTTGAGGATTTGATTTTAATCGAGCCTCTATCTCATTAATATTCCCATCAATGTGCTTAAGTTCTTTTTTTAAGACATTAATTTTATCTAAACAATTTTGTCTTTTTTCGTCCATTTGCCCGAGAAAAGAATCTCTAAACTCCTTCTCTTTCCTTTTGGCTTTCATACCACTAGTGTACCTGTACCCAACGATCAGTGCAAGTAAAATTAATAAGGCTATCAAATTGCCTGGAAATGGAAATCGAATCAATATCCCAGCGATTGCCAAACCTACAACTCCAATCAGTATCTGTAGTAGATGAATAAGAAGATTGTTGTTTTCGTTATTATCCATATTTGTTTAAGCTCAACTATGCCTATAAAGATAAGGCTATTTCTTGGATCTCTGCAACAACAAAGATGCTTCCACATATTAACACTAAATCATCTGATTTTGCTTCAGCAATAGCCTGAATTTTACCTTTTTCGACAGAATCTGCTGATTTGACTATAAGTCCTGCATGCTTTAATTCATTAGCAAGAATTTCAGCGGGTTTAGCTCTAGGTATTTTAGCCTCTACTGCGTAGTAAATAGCTGAAGCAGGCAAGTACTCTAATATTTTTGATAATGGCTTATCAGCTACCATACCAAATACAATATGCAATTGCTGAAATTCAAGTTTGTTCACTTCTTCAAATAGCGACTTCAAGCCACCCGCATTATGCGCGCTATCCGCAAGGACTAGAGGGCTTTGGCCTAAGACCTGCATCCTACCCAGAAAATAACTTTGTTTACGGATTTTACTTAAGCCATCAATTATAGCTTCCTTAGAGATAGAAGTATAATTGAGGTTCCAGATCTCCATAGTTCCCAAAGCAGTCACCACATTTTTCAACATGACACTCCCCTTCAAATCAAGAACCGCATTTTCATATTGGAGTTCTCCTTCTTTGTAAATATCTAGTTTGTATTGATCAATGCTTTCATCAGAAATCTCAACTTTCCAATGCTGATCTGCAAAACTGTATGGAGATGCTAAGGCATTGGCTTTTTGTACAAAAACATTCTTGACTTCAGTTTGTGATTCACCAATGATCACCGGGATGTTTTGTTTTATTATACCTGCTTTCTCTCCTGCGATTTCAGGTAAAGTATCGCCCAATAAATCTTGATGATCATAGCTTATATTGGTTATTACAGATAGTGCAGGTCTGATGACATTAGTAGAGTCTAATCTTCCTCCAAGCCCCGTTTCTATAATGGCGATATCTACTTTCTCATTAGCAAAATAATCAAAAGCCATGGCGACCATCATCTCAAAGAAACTAGGTTTCACATCTTCTATGGTATCTTTTAAGTGATCGACGAAGCCAACTACTGCTTCTTTGCTTATCAGTTGATTATTGATTTTGATCCTTTCTCTGAGATCTAGATAATGTGGAGAGGTGTACACGCCCACTTTATATCCAGCAGATTGAAAAATAGAAGAAAGGATATGTGTAGTAGTTCCTTTGCCGTTGGTGCCCGCTATATGAATAGAAGTAAATTTCTCTTGCGGATTATTAAGGTATTCACAAAGCGAGGTGATATTGGTAAGGTCCTTTTTGAAAGCAGATGGGCCTTGTCTCTGAAACATGGGCAGTTGCCGATAGAGAAAATCCAGCACAGCCTCATAAGCTGATTCTTTCAAACTACTTCACTTTAAAATCATAGGTAATGGTACCGCAGGTCGTATCTGAAATGCCTGAATTGAAAGACCATTTGTTAGCATTATCCGTTGCTAGTTTTATCAATTCTGGATCAGAGGAAGTAGATCCTTTTTGTGTGAATTTTACGGAGACTACATTTCCTTTCGCATCAATACAAACATTGACTACTACTTTACCTGTTTTGTTACTGTTGTCCTTGATGCCAGGTCCTTTACCACCTCTACCTAGTAGTCCTCCACCTATACTTCCAATCCCTGTATTTAAGCCTTTAAGTGCCTCTGCATTTGGGTCTCCATCTTCTACACCTTGGTTTCCTGGTTTTCCTCCATCTCCTCTACCTGATCCTTTGCCAAAGGCTCCAGCGAGACTGCTTTTTAAATCATCGGCTTCTTTTTGTTTTTTTGCAGCTGCCGCTGCGATTCGAGCTGCTTTTTCTTCTTTTATTCTTTGTGCTTCAGCAAGTCTTGCTTTTTCAGCTGCTTCTTCAGCAGCTTTAATTTTAGCGAGTGCGTCTTCTTTTGCTTTTTGTTCTGCCTCTTCTTTTTGCTTTTGTTTTTTGAGCGCTATCGCTTCATTTTTTGCAGAGATGACATCTTCATCCACAGGAGTTTCCACCTTCTTAGGTTTAGGCTTTGGTTTTGATTCTTCGGGTTTCTTAACGGGTTTTACCTTTGGCTTCTCTTTAGGTTTCTCGGGTTTTACTTCTTCATCTGGTTTTGCAGCAGGTGGAGCAGCAGCTTCACTTCCTTGACCAGCCTCTATTTGCCCAAAGCTTACCAGTAGTCCCTCTTGACCAGGAGGTGGATTTTGATAAGAAAAGAAAGGTAGTAGTAACAATGTGAAAAACAAAACCATAAGCACAGCCGTGTACACCTTTGCTTTACGCCGGTCTTTTAAAGCGATATGTATGAAGTTTTTCATGAGCTAATTCAATATAATTCTTGCTGGATTAGGTAATAAATCTAAAGTTGAAATTATAACAGTTTTTATGGGATAAATATTATTACGTAATCAGTTGATGCAAAGATATATATAAATTTTTATTAATAAGAATTCTACACGATCGATTCCAAATTTGCGTTTTGGCGCACCATGCGTATGTCGTCCTTGCAGGACTTCATATTAGGATTATAACGTCAATAGGGCTAAAGCCCTATCCTTTAGTATTGTCTCCTTCCAGGAGCATTCCAATTGACATTCTAACTCTAACTAAGACTATACGATGGATTTCAAATCAGGCCGCCTGAACAGATTTGGAAACAACTTCATATGTTCGTCAAGGTTTTCAACCTTGCGTTAGGACACATCTTTTGCGATTTTAATTCCTATGACAAAATTTTCGAAACGCTCAATTCCACTGGTTCAATTTTGCTTCTGGTGACGAGCACGGGACAGATCGCACCATCCAGTCATCCTTAGCTTAGCTACTGGAGCCATAGACCAACTTAAGGATAT
>CALIEI010000056.1 GCA_938022165.1 uncultured Saprospiraceae bacterium
TAGAAAGCGTTTTCCAGGTCTTGCTGCCTTCATCATCTTGCGCTTGAAGATTCAAGGCGCCAAACATCAATATGGCAGTCACAAAACAGAGAAATATATTATTGGTACGCATACTTATCTTATTATATCTGCTAAGATAACGAGTTAATTAAGGAATAACTTTTAAGAGCAAGTTAAATGTGCTTTTCACTAGCAATTTTACAGTTAGAGCCTTGATTATAAGGCCGAACATAGCCCTTTCAGAGATTGTTTAGCGATATAACGGCTAGTTCACTTATATTTACGTATCTTATAATATCAATTTAGAGATAGACCTTATTTAGGTAGCCTATGCAAAATGAAGTAGCCAATAAGACTAAACAATACATCGCTGATTTTTTCCAAAATCATATGCCTGCGGAATATGTGTATCACGACTTGGAGCATACCGTCCAAGTGGTCAATGCAATGGAAGAGATTGCACGGTCCTACGAGCTGGATGCAGAGCAACTGGAAGACTTGCATCTAGCTGCCTGGTTTCATGACACAGGTTATACCAAGGGACCGCAAGAGCATGAAGAACGCAGCTGTGAACACGCAAGCCAATGGATGAAGGAACAGGAGTACGCTTCGAAGCGAATTGAGTCCGTATGCAAAATCATCATGGCGACCAAGTTACCTCAAAATCCACAAAGCTTATCTGAGCAAATTCTTGCGGATGCTGATCTATCCCACTTGGGTAAAACTACCTACTGGCAACGTTGCGATTTAGTCCGCCAAGAAATCGCCTATCTTAGTGGTAAGCATATGTCAGAAAAAGAATGGGTAGAGTTCGAGATAGAATTTATGGAGAAGCATAATTACCACACCACTGCTGCTCAAAGGCTCTATGATAAGCGAAAACAAAAATATGTACGCCAACTACTCAAGCAAAAAATCAGACTTTATCCTAGTGAAGATTTTCCAGTAGATCGTGAAGATGAATTTGCAGAGGAAGTAAAAAAATATAAAAAACCTACGACCGCCATTGCTTCTAAAATTTTGACTAAAGAAAAAAATGCGGATGTCGAAATCAAAAACATGCGTCTAGGTAGAGGAGTGGAGACCATGTATCGTACCACTTATCGTACCCATGTCAACCTAAGTAGTATAGCAGATAATAAGGCGAACATTATGCTTAGTATCAATGCGATTATCTTGTCTATTATTTTTGCCAACCTACTACCCAAAATATCAACTGATCCATATTTGGCTATTCCTACTGTGGGTTTAGTATTGACTTGTCTGATCTCTATTATCTATGCTACCCTATCTACTCGACCTAAAATCACTGAAGGAAAATTTACGCGTAAAGACATAGAAGAAAAAAAATCCAACCTTCTTTTCTTTGGTAACTTCTACAATATGGATCTCAAAGATTACGAGTGGGGAGTGGAAGAGATGATCAAGGATGAAGACTTTCTATATTCTTCTATGACTCGAGATATCTATTGGCTTGGAAAAGTATTGGCCAAAAAATATCGCTACCTCAGTATTTGTTATGGCGTATTTATGTACGGCTTAATCATTACTGTAGTCTTGTTTTTAGTCTCTTACTTGATGAAGGGTTTTTAGTTGATTAGCTTGTTAGTTTGTTAGACGATTAGCTGGTTAGCCTGTTAGATGGTTAGCCTGTTAGTAGATTAGCTTGTTAGATGGTTAGCTAATTAGTTTATTAGCCGATTAGTTTGTTAGCTATTAAGTAATTATTTCTTAATTTGTTGTTTTTCAACTGAAGCTAGAAACAACATGAGAAACTATAAAGAGCTAGAAATCTGGCAAAGAAGTATGTCCTTAGTGACTACTATTTACAAAGAAACTCGATCATTTCCAGATACTGAAAGATACGGTTTAACTTCTCAAATACGCAGATCCGCTGTATCAATACCGTCAAATATCGCAGAGGGCTGTAGTCGATCTTCAAAAAAAGAATTAGTTAGATTTTTGGAAATAAGTATAGGTTCCGCATTTGAGTTGGAAACCCAAATAATAATTTCGACTTCAACAGCAATGCTTCCCAGCTCAAAAGCAAATATTATCATAAAGGAGTTGAATGAAATACAGCGTATGTTAAATGCTTATCGAAGCGCTATTAAATATAAGGTTTAATGGAATAGCCGATTAGCTGGTTAGCCGATTAGCCTGTTAGACGATTAGCCGATTAGATGGTTAGCCTGTTAGACGATTAGCCGATTAGATGGTTAGCCTGTTAGATGGTTAGCTGATTAGTTTGTTAGCCGATTAGCTGGTTAGTTGATTAGCTGGTTAGCCGATTAGCTGATTAGCTGATTAGCCGATTAGCTGATTAGCCGATTAGCTGGTTAGTTGATTAATAGGCTAACTGACTAAAAGGCTAACTGACTAAAAGGCTAACTGACTAAAAGGCAAGCTAACTGGCTAACTGGCTAAAAGGCTAAAAGGCTAAAAGACTAAAAGGCTAAAAGGCTAACTGGCTAAAAGACTAACTGGCTAAAAGACTAACTGGCTAAAAGGCTAAAAGACTAACTGGCTAAAAGGCTAAAAGGCTAAAAGGCTAAAAGACTAAAAGACTAAAAGGCTAACAGGCTAACAGGCTAACAGGCTAACAGGCTAACAGGCTAACAAACAAACCTATCTTTTCGAAATTTTATTATTCGAAATTCTTCTTTGTCTGGTGCACTTAAATCTATGATCGTCGGCCATCGTTTTTTTGCTGTGCTTGGTTGCGCGATTTTGCACCCGTTCTCTCCACATTTTCCAACTAGACAATTTCATTTCTGAGCGCATTATCTTGATCACATCTCCCTCTGGTACTCCAAACTGTGTCTTGATAGCATCGAAAGGCGTTCGGTCTTCCCAAGCCATTTCTACGATGCGATCGACGTCGCGTTCTGAGAGATTATATTTCTTGATGAGTTTCATGTGGTAGTGAAACAGGGTTTTTGGGATTATGTTTTGTGGGTGAGTGCCTTACATTGCCTTTTATTTGGGGTCGTCACGTGCCTGTCGCCGTCGTGACCAGGCTCTTCACTATATGACATAGTGCTCACGCTTCTAGACGCAATGCATTGCGTCTTTACTGGCCAGGCTACTTATGTCATGCCGTTGCGATCCTTCGCCTCTAGCGCGCTGCCGCTTGCCGAGCTCCATCCTTGCGGATTTCGCGAGTGAGCTCTTTGTGCACTTTGTCATCTTTGTTTCTTTGTGTTTTACTGAGTGAGAGATGCTTTTTTTGAACCACATGAGACACATAAGCATCACATAAGAGGTGACTCGATAGAGGCGCAGTAATCCATGAGCGCGACATGCCGAAGGCATCAAAGCTCGGCAAACGGAGTGCGTAGAGATGAGCGACTGTAGCGGTACTGCGTTTTTTTCCAAACGCAGTAGTAGTGGAAGCCGCGACGCCTCCCATCGGGATGGCGGCATCCCCAAAAAAAATAGGCAACACAGAAAAACTGCATTGCCTATTAGGTATATTTTTTGAAAGTCGAATTATGCTTTTACCTCTTCGGTAATTACTTCGAAGTCCAACTCAGTCGTTACTTCTGGGTGAAGATTAAGGGTAGCTTTATACTCCCCTAAGTTTTTCACCTCGTCTTTCAATTCAATTTTCTTACGAGAAATTTCAAGATCAAATTGCTCTTTGATGGCTTGAGAAATCTGGATGCTTGTAACAGAACCGAAGATCTTGCCACTAGTACCTGCCTTCGCAACAATCTTGAGCATCTTACCTTCAAGGCTAGACGCCATTGTCTCGAACTCACCTTTCATCTTAGATTCCTTAGCAGCTTGTCTTCTGCGCAAATCTTCAAGTCTACGAAGGTTAGTATCATTAGCGATCAACGCCAATCCTTTAGGGATAAGAAAGTTTCTACCGTAACCGTTCTTTACTGTCACTACATCAAACTTCTCTCCGACTTTATCTAAATTTTGTAATAATATAATATCCATGATAAATGCTAATTTTAAGAAGAAGAAATTATTTCAACAAATCCGTAACGTACGGTAAGAATGCTAAATGTCTAGCACGCTTAACTGCAACAGCTACTTTTCTTTGGTACTTCAATGAGTTACCAGTAATTCTTCTAGGTAATATTTTTCCTTGTTCGTTAATGAATTGAATTAAGAAGTCAGGATCTTTATAATCGATATGCTTGATTCCGAATTTTCTGAATCTGCAATACTTTTTCTTTTTGTTTCCAATCTTAGGATTGCTTAAGAACTTTATATCATCTCTTGATGCCATTTTTTAGTCTTTTTTAGAATTAGAAAATTACTCTTCCTCTGCAGATGCAGTTGTTGTGGTTGCAGCTGTGGCTACACTTTGAGCAGCTACACTTTCTACTTTAGGCTTTGGAGCAGGTTTGCTTGAATTACCTTTAGATGCAGATGCCGGAGCAACGTACTTAGTTTTAGCTGCTTTTGCTTTCGCTTCAGCTGCTTTTGCTTTTTCGATCGTACGCTTAGCTTTTCCAATTTTACCAGAACGCTTATCCGCGTTGTATTGGATAGCATACTTGTCTAAGTGGATCACAAGAAAACGCATGATGCGCTCATCTCTACGTAAGGCCAATTCTAATTTTGCATTCAATTCTGTAGAATCAGTGCTGTATTCTACGCAATAGTATATACCAGAAGATCGCTTATTGATAGTATAAGCTAGCTGCTTAAGGCCCATTTCATCCGAATGGATAATTTTAGCACCTTCGTCAGTAATCATATCTTGGTAAACAGAGGCAGTAGACTTGATTTCATCAGCAGAAAGCACTGGATCTACGATGAATGTTACTTCGTAATGTCTCATTGAAAAGATTTAAGTATTTGCAGCTAATTTTCCCCGAGACTGTTGGAAAAAACTATGGTCTAAGGCAAATACGGTGAATAAATATGTTAAATTTTTGACTAGAATCTCATCAGATTCATCTAAATCGGATGCAAAGATACATATATTTTAGTGAAAAGAAAGGGGTGAGAGCTGAAGAAGCTCAATTTTATCCGCCTCTTTTCGTTCAAAAACAAAGATATACTGTCTGAATCCTTGAATCAGTGGTATTTAACCCAATTCATAGCTCCTTTTTTGTTAATTTTGCTCTTCAAACCTGGCCTTAATGGACCTAAAAGCAAATATTGATTTAGATAAGCTACCCAAGCACATAGCAGTGATTATGGATGGTAATGGTCGGTGGGCTAAAAAGAAAGGAAAACCTAGGGTTTTTGGGCATAAAAACGGAGTACAGTCCGTTAGAGAGATATCCGAAGCTTGCGCTGAAATAGGGGTGGAATACCTTACTTTATATGCTTTTTCGACCGAAAACTGGTCTAGACCAGCCTTAGAGGTCAATGCTTTGATGACTTTATTGGTTGAAACTGTGCGTAGAGAGGTTAAGACTCTAATGGATAACGATATCCGTCTGGCGGCAATCGGAGACATCGAAAACCTCCCCTCCAAGACACAAAAGGCATTATTAGAGGGTATTGATACAACCAAAAACAATAAAAGAATGACCTTAGTACTAGCGCTCAATTACTCTGCGCGCTGGGAAATACGTAAAGCAGTGCAAGATCTGACTGAAAAGGTGAAAAATGGAGATATGGCGTCAAAGGATATCACCGATGATATCATAAGCCAACATATGTCCACAGCTAGTATTCCTGATCCTGAACTAATGATTAGGACCAGTGGAGAACAGCGCATAAGCAATTTCTTACTTTGGCAGATTGCCTATGCGGAATTGTACTTTACGGATATATTTTGGCCGGAATTCAGAAAAGAGAATTTGTATGAAGCCATATTGGATTTTCAAAATCGCGAAAGACGATTTGGAAAAACGAGTGAGCAAATAGTTCTTTAAATAAAAACATAGAAACTAACACCTCGACAAACTTGTCGTAAGCGAACATTGACAACACATATTTGATGAAATATATAAGTTATACTTTTTTACTTTTTTTACTTTCTATAGGATTTTTGAGCCCTACAGTTGCTCAGATTGAAGGAGATGTCTTTGACTACTCTGAAGCTAGGGAATATGAAATCGGTGGAATCAAAGTAGTAGGAGCAGAATTCAGTGACGAAAATGCATTGATCTCCATCTCAGGATTTAAGGTCGGAGACAAATTGACTATTCCTGGAGCTGATATCCCTAGAGCGATGAAGTCGCTGTGGAAACTACGTCTATTTACAGATATTCAAATCTATAAGGAAAAAACAATCGGAGATATCATCTTCTTAGAAATAGCAGTTGTAGAAAGACCTCAATTGTCTAGACACTCTTTTAAAGGAATCAAAAAAACTTATCACGAAGATCTTAATGACATTGTAAACAAATATCTACTCAAGGGTGCTATCGTCACAGAAAGTCTAAAAAACAATTCGGCTGTTGGTATTAAAGACTTTTTTAAAGAGAAGGGCTTTCTAGATGTAAGTGTAGATGTGAAAGAAGTGCCTGACAATGTTGGTTTCAATAAAGTAAAATTAGTTTTTCAAATTGATCGAGGTAGTAAGGTAAAAATTGATGATATCGTTTTTACTGGAAATGAAAATGTAAAAGACAGTAAGCTTCGTGCAAAAATGGATGCTACTAAACGTAAGCGTAAGATTTTTTCATCTTCCAAATTCTTGAAAGATGAATATAGTCTGGATAAGGAAAAGATCGTCGCTTATTACAACACCCTTGGTTTTAGAGATGCGAAAGTGACTCGTGATACCGTCTACAGAAAACCTGATGGACTTCTAAATGTAGAAATTGACATCTCCGAAGGAAACAGATACTTCTTCCGTAACATAGTTTTTAAAGGGAACTCTATCTACAAGACGGATTTCCTTGAGACGATTCTAGGTATCAAAAAAGGTGATGTATATGACACCGAACTTCTCAACACTAGGTTAAACTTTAGCCCAGATGGTAGAGATGTAAGTACTCAATACTTGGACAACGGTTATTTATTTTTCCAATGTAATCCAGTAGAGGTAGCTATCGTTGGTGATTCTATCGACTTAGAGCTAAGGATTTTTGAAGGCCCTCAAGCGACCATAGACAAAGTGACTATCGCAGGTAATGATCGCACACATGAGCACGTGATCCGAAGAGAACTAAGAACCAAGCCGGGTCAAAAATTTAGTAGAACAGACATTGTTCGTTCGCAAAGAGAGATCATCAATCTTGGCTACTTTAATCCTGAAGCGCTTGGTATCAACACCCCTGTAAACGCGCAAAGAGGGACTGTGGATATTGAGTATACCGTAGAGGAAAAACCATCTGATCAATTGGAGCTATCTGCTGGATGGGGTGGACGTGGTAGAGGTGTGATCGGTACACTTGGTGTATCTTTCAACAACTTTTCATTGCGTAACATTTTGAAGCGAGAGACTTGGAGTCCACTACCTCAAGGTGATGGTCAGCGTCTTTCTCTTAGAGCACAAACTAATGGACGATTTTTCCAATCCTATAATGCTTCATTTACAGAGCCATGGTTAGGCGGCAAGAAGCCTAGTTCATTCACTGTAGGTGGATTTTTGACTCGACTTACTAATGGGCAATTGAGTACAAGTGAGTCTTTTCAAAAGTTAAATATCGCTAGTTTCTCTTTAGGTCTAGGAACTAGACTGAAGTGGCCAGATGATAACTTTGTAAGTAATACTACTTTGACATACCAAATTCTAAGTTTGGACAATTGGCAAACTGCCAACTTCGGATTGGATGATGGTACTTTTGTGACACAAGGTCAATTCAACAATATCAGTATCAATCAGACTATAGCAAGGTCTACCATTAACGAACCCATCTTCCCAACATCAGGAGCTAGGTTCTCATTGTCTGTTCAAGTAACACCGCCGTATTCTTTATTCCAAAGTGATAGAGACTATCAAAGTGAAACACCGCAAGAGAGATTCAAATTTGTCGAATATCACAAATGGAGATTCAATGCAGAGTGGTTTACAAAACTGATAGGCAATTTCACTTTACGTGCTTCTGCTAAGATCGGAATGTTAGGCTCTTACAATAACGATATAGGTGTTTCTCCTTTCGAAAGATTTGTACTTGGTGGAGATGGTTTGGCTAATCAGCAAGGTGGATTACTTGGTTTTGACTTGATCAGTCTAAGAGGATATGAAGAGGACGAATTGCCTAACAGTCAAAACGGGGGAGCGGCTGTATTCGATAAATTTACTGTAGAATTAAGATACCCATTATCACTTAATCCGAGTGCTACCATTTATGTACTTGGTTTCTTTGAAGGGGGTAACTCTTGGAGAAGCTTCAGACAGTTCAACCCATTTGATCTTCGTCGTTCTGCTGGACTTGGGGTACGTGTTTTCTTACCGATGTTCGGTACACTTGGTTTTGATTACGGTCTTGGTTTTGATAAGACTAATGTGAATCCAGAAGGTACGATCTTTAGCAACTATGGTAACTTTAATATTATCCTTGGTTTTGAACCGGAGTAGTTTGTTAGTTTGTTAGCTGTTAGCTGTTTAGCTGTTTAGCTGTTTAGCTGAAAAAACATAGATAATTCATAAGGTTTTAATTGGCGTGAGTTTCTTTAAAGGCTCACGCCAATTTAGTTTTTGGGGTGTTCGTAAAATGGAGCAAATTTGGCTAATTGCTAGCGCCTAGTAGCTAGCAGCTCTTTCAAAAATCAGCTAATAGCTAAATGCTTTTTTATAGCTTTTCTTCTCTACTGTGTACAAGACACCGCAGTTTTTCCTAAAGTGCCTCGAACATGTGAGCTATGCCTTAGGTGTCTACGGTGGTTAGAACACGCCAGCTTAGTCTTTATTTGCCCTTATATGAAAAAAGAACAAATGAGAACAGCCTTATCCTTATATGCCCTTATATGGTTAAAGAACACACCAGCTTAGCCATTTACATTTTACATATAATATTTTCAGGGAGAAAAACCTGCTAGTCCCTTGCGCCTAGATGCTAGCAGCTCTTTCAAAACCACGCCAATTAAGTTTTAATAAATACATCGAGATTTAAATTAAGATTCATCAAACTTTCAAATGAAGAAAAATCGGCTAGAAGCTTGCTGCTTGCACCTTGTAGCTAAAAAAAATTCCCTTCCAAAACAACCATTCTCCAGCCCATCCACTCTTTACATTGTTCATTATTAATTAAGTAGGGGAGCCTGCCATATCACTAAAGTGTAATCACTTTGGACTGGGCTTGCCATATCAACTTTTAGCTTTGAAAAATATCTGCACACTACTATTGATGTTACTTTGTTGCGCCGGTTCTAATGCGCAAGACAGCCAAGAGATCTATGAAATAGGCGGAATAACCGTAATTGGAAATACGAATATAGACAAAGAGCTCATCCTCAATCGAGCTGGCTTGAAAGTAGATGACTCCATCACCTTTCCAAGCACTAAGGTTCATCGTGCGATGAAAGCGCTCTGGTCTATGAAATTATTTGCTGATGTTCAGATCATAAAAAATAATACTGTAGAGGATATTGTATTTCTGGAAATAATCCTTGAAGAGAAAAAAAGACTCCATGACTTTTCATTCACTGGTGTAAAAAAAGTTCATGAAGAGGAACTCACCAAGCTAGTGAATGCCATCGTACTAAAAGGTGAAATTGTTTCCAAAAGCCAGAAGTTAAACCTCACAGAAAAGATTAAGAATTTCTATACAGAAAAAGGATATCTAGATGTAGTCTGTGATATAAAAGAAAATAATGTAGAGGAAAATCCAAATCAATTCGATATTTTATTTCAGATCAGTAAGGGAGAAAAAGTAAAGATCAATCACATCGCTTTTCCACATAGTCAGATCGTAGATCATCGTAAGCTGCGTAAGCAAATGAAGCATACGCATGTAATAAAGATAAACCCATTTAGCACTGCAAAACTGATAGATGAACACTACGAGCAAGACAAGAAAAATTTGATTGACTATTATAATTCACTTGGATATAGAGATGCGCGGATCACAAAGGACAGCATATACAGAAACGAAAAGAACGAGCTACACATCGACATTTATATTGAAGAGGGCAAACCGTATTACATAGGGGAGATAGCGTTCAAGGGTAATAGTATCTACTCAGATGAAATTCTAGCAGAAGTATTAGGAATCCAAAAAGGAGATATCTATAATTCGCAAATTTTGGAATCCAATATCCATCTCAACCCCACTGGCTTGGACATCAGCGCGCTGTATATGGATAATGGCTACCTATTCTTTCAAGTAGAACTAGTAGAGACTGGCGTAGTTGGTGATGCCATCAATATCCAGATCGATATCCAAGAGGGGCGTAGAGCGACCATAGGTAAAGTGTCCATTAGCGGCAACACCAAAACCAAAGAGCACATCATCAGAAGAGAGCTGCGCACCAAGCCGGGTAATTTATTTAGCCGCGCCGACATCATCCGCTCGCAAAGAGAAATTATCAATCTTGGTTTTTTTGAACCTGAAGCGCTTGGCATCAACACGGAGGTAAACCCTCAAAACGGAACTGTGGATATTGAGTATATCGTCAAAGAAAAAAACTCAGCGCAGATAGAATTGTCTGGAGGCTGGGGCGGATCCAATATAGGACCTACTGGATCTGTAGGGCTGAGTCTAAATAATTTTTCACTGAGCAAATTGATGCAAGGTGACTTAAAAACACTTCCGCAGGGAGATGGGCAAACGCTATCCTTGAGAGCACAGACCAACGGTATAAATCTACAATCCTACAATTTCTCTTTTTCTGAACCTTGGCTTGGCGGCAAAAAACCAAATAGACTAAACTTAGGAGGGTATTATACAAGATGGACTAATGGTGAAGCCAAGAGTAGCGCTGATTTTGGTTCGCTAAAAATTGCTGGTGCTTCTTTAGGACTCGGCACTAGATTGAGATGGCCGGATGACAATTTCGTCAGCTTCTCTACTTTGAATTTCAAACAAATCACCTTGCAAAATTGGGAGACTGATGGCTTTACTACTGAAAACGGTATGCCTATCACGGATGGCGTTTTCAACGATCTTAGTTTCAAGCAGAGCATCTCTCGCTCCACGATAAATCACCCTCTGTTCCCTACAGGTGGCTCTCGAATAAGTCTTACCGGGGAGTTTACGCTTCCTTATTCTTTGTTGCAAAAAGGGAGTCAGGGGATCGATCCCTCAGCGATACCTTCTTTCATAGAGTATCATAAGTGGAGGTTGGATGCAGAATGGTACAAGCCCGTAGTGGGCAAGTTGGTCTTCAAGGCATCTGCCAAAATGGGGCTGCTCGGCACTTATGGAAAGCAACAATCTGCTTCTCCATTTGGCCAGTTTATACTGGGCGGTGATGGCCTCTCTGCACAATCAGGGGGCGGCATATTAGCCTACGACTTGATTAGCTTGCGTGGTTATGACCCTGAGGAACTTAGCGCAAACACCAGCGGCGGCGCGACCGTATTTAACAAGTTTACCGCTGAGTTGAGGTATCCAGTACTTACTAGTCCGGGGGCCAATGCTTGGATCTTGGCTTTTGCAGAAGCGGGCAATAGTTGGGATTCATTGTCGAGCTACAATCCTTTCAAACTTAAGAGGTCTGCCGGTCTTGGGATTAGAGTCCATGTCCCCGCTTTTGGTACGCTAGGCTTTGACTACGGTATTGGTTTTGATCGCGACAACATTACATCAGGCGCTGGTCTGTTTAACAACTATGGCAAGGTTAGTATTATACTGGGGACGGAGCCGGATTAGCAATGTTGTTTATTTGTTTATTTGTTTATTTGACAAACTGGAGATGGTTCAAATTTTTATTTGGGAGCTCCTCCATCTATAGAGCTCAGCTACTAGCCAACCCAATTCTACAGATGTAGGCGGGTCATCCGCTCATACTCACTGCGTGTTAGCTCTGCATACAATATAGCTACTTTGTCTATTCTCGTACCTCGACTAGCCTGCATTAGCTATTTGTCTGCTAGAGCTACCTCTTGCTCATACCGCTTCTACCCCTAGCTCGTGGAATAGGTGTCTAGGTGTCTAGGTGTCTAGGTGTCTAGGTGTCTAGGTGTCTAGGTGTCTAGGTGTCTAGGTGTCTAGGTGTCTAGGTGTCTAGGTGTCTAGGTGTCTAGGTGTCTAGGTGAAAAAACGAAGTGATTCACAAAGTTGCACCTATCATATTAAATGTGAGAAATAATTCCAAATAAAGAAAAATCCGCTAGCTGCTAGTTGCTAATACCTAGTAGCTTTTTTAAATCAGCTAGCAGCTTTTTTTGGAATTATTTCTCTTTTAAGCTTTGTACACAATGCAATGTATGCTATACTTATTTGTATGTTCCGAACATACATTGTATATTTGCATACATGAAAAGCGATATACTTAAAATAGCAGCTACCGAAATAAATAAATTAGAGGGTATTGATTGCCAAATACTGAATGAAGAAATGAAGGTAAATGGCAACTTCATAGATGCCAAAGTAGCCATACATTATGGTGATGAAAGAGAAAAATACTTTGTGGAGGAAAAGAAGAAAATAGTTCCAAGCCAAGTATCTACTATTATAGAACACGCTAAAAACATAAAGCCACTAATAGTCATAGCTGATTATATCACGCCAAAAGCAAAAGAATTGCTTAGGATGAATGGCATTTCATACGCTGATACTGCAGGAAATATGTTTCTAAAAACCAACAGCGTCTATATTTTAATACAAACCAACAACACGAATAGAGACAAGATAAAAACAAATACAAGGGCTTTTAACCCTGCGGGATTAAAGGTAATTTATCAATTTCTAACAAATCCAGAATACATAAATAAGCCATATAGATTCATTGGTAATAAGGCTAATGTTACAATTGCAACTGTAGGAGTAGTTTTAAAAGATCTTTTGAGAGAAAAATATATAATTAGAAAAAATGATAAAGAATATGAATTTCAAAATAGAGAAAAACTATTCCAAGAGTGGGTTAAAGGATATAACAGAAAACTTAAGCCAAAACTTCGGCAAAAAAGATATAAATGGTTAAACAAAAAACAAAATTGGAGAAAAGTAAAATTACCTAAACAAACATTTTGGGGAGGAGCAAATGCCGCTGAAAAGCTAACTGAGTATTTAATTGCTGAAAATATCGAAATATATACAGGTCTAAATTTTGCGGAAGTAATGAAAAGCCTTAAGCTATTACCAGATGCAAGTGGAGAAATAATAATTACAGAAATATTTTGGAAAGATCAAGTACAAAAAGAAATATACGTTAATCCTATGCTAATATATGCAGACTTAGTCAATGAAGGCAATGCAAGATATTTAGAAACTGCCGATTTAATATATCAAAAATATGTCAAAAATAAATTATGATGCACTTGCAATTGATGGGCTAAAAGAAGTATTTATCCAAATAAGCAGAACTTGTAAAGATTTGGGAATAGACTTCTTCATTGTAGGAGCAATCGCTAGAAACATTTGGTATGTTTCACATAACGAAAATTCAAAAGGCACCAAGGATATTGATTTTGGAGTCTATATTTCAAATGTAGAAATGTACAATAAACTTAGAACTGAATTAAAAAGAAAATTCAATTACTTTGAAAGTGTAGAAAATGCCTTTTGCTTATTAACACCAGAAGGCAAACAAATTGATTTACTTCCATTCGGTGAAATAGAAAATGATGGTCAAGTGATAATCGAAGGGAAAGGATTAACAAGAATAAATTTAGATGGATTCAAAGAGGCTTTTATATTTGGAGTCAACGAAATAGAAATCGGTGATGAAAAATACAAAGCTTGCTCCATACCAGGAGTAATGATCTTAAAGCTAGTTGCCTACGACGACAGACCTGATCAGCGTAAAAAGGATATTGAAGATATTAATTCTATTTGCTTAACCTATCCATTATTAGAGTCCGATTTTATTTGGGGAAATCATTTCGATTTGTATGATGGCGATTTAGAACACCATGAAATTGGAGTAATCGTTTTAGGAAGAGAAATGAAAAAGTTATTATCTAATAATAAGGCATTAGAAAATAGAATAATCGAAATAATAGATAAGGCTATTGACCAAAAAAACCCTTTTCTAACGCTAATGATTCAAAATTCAGAAGTTGAAACCATTGAGGAAAAGAAAAATATTTTAGAAAGATTAAAACAAGGGTTAACGCATCTAGCGGTCTAGGTGTCTAGGTGTCTAGGTGTCTAGGTGTCTAGGTGTCTAGGTGTCTAGGTGTCTAGGTGTCTAGGTGTCTAGGTGAAAAGACGAAGTGATTCACATAGTTGCACCTATCATATTATTTGTGAGAAATAACCCCAAATAAAGAAAAATCCGCTAGCTGCTAGTTGCTAATACCTAGTAGCTTTTTTAAATCAGCTAACAGCCTCCTTTCAATATCTCACCCTCCAATAAGGATTCTTTTTTCCTTCGATGGTTTCTGTTACATACTTGTTGACTATAGCGTTAAACTCTGCTTTAGGAATCTTTTTACCTTTTATTTTTTTAGGGTAAGGAATAGATAGTTCGCTTACTTCTAAATCTACCTTAGTGGCAGTGATGACAGCGTCTTGATCATTGATGTCAATCTCTAGTATCATCCCCGGCAATCCTCCATAACCTTCTGGTCCGCCCGAGAAAGGAATATCACTCGTGAACCATGCATGAATGGTTTGGCCCTTTTCTTCATTTTTTGTTTCTGCCTTCATGCAAAGGTAACCTGCTATTTCTTTTATTTCGTTGAGGATTTTCCACCTCGTCTTAGGTGTGTCTTCATTCATATGATAGACTTTGCCTAACGTTTCGATCACGTCTTCTTCTGTATTGCTTTTGTGATCTCGTATCAGAATAAATTTATCTCGTTTCCAAGAATAACCACTCTCAGACTGTTCTTCCTTTCTTGTGTACAGCGACTTTTGATCTTTGAAGTAGAGTTCATAATTAGAGCCCTCATTGTCCCAATTGCCCCAGGTCAAAGTCATCCTGTCTACATCCTCCTGATCTATATGAGGTAATTTTGACATAATAGAAATGTGATCCATTTTTCGATTATAAGTGATAAGCCCCTCCACCTTTTGAGCAAAAAGGCTAAAAGAAAAACAAAGGATCAAAACTCCACAAATAATATTTCTCATCTTATTCATTCTTTTTTTATTTCTATCGACTACCACCAAGAATCTTGCTGGGCTTCACTCTTCACTCCTCTGATATTATAGGTCAAGCTAAGCAAAAGATATCTACCAATATTCACACTTTGCGATTGGAAGAAATCGGTAGACTGAAAACCTACGTTCTGATTAAAAGCATCATACAAAGACAGTCTTACTTCGCCTTTATTTCCTTTTAATACTGGCCTAGACAAAGATAGATCTAATACAGGAATATCTCTTTGCAGATCAAATCGATCATTAGAAAATCTTCGGTAATCTAAATTGGCGCTAAACAATAGTTTTGCGAAAGTCTTAGCTGAAAATTCTACTGAATAGGTTTCGGTGTTTATCGTTTGGTTTTGCGTAGCGTCTATTTCATATTTTGTATCAATTATAGAATATCTGGCCGTAAGGTAAATTCCGATTTCATCAATAGGCGTAATATTAAATCTTATGTAAGGTCTATATGATTTGGTACGTGTATCATTCTCTCTACCATTGACCAATGCTACTCTATTGTTGTCACTGTATGACATCCTCATTCTAGTCGTTATTTTATTTTTTATAATCGGAAAGTTAACACCGGTATAAAAAGAAAACTCATTTCCACCGTTGATATTAATAGGCTGTACAGTGGTTACGAAATTAGAATCTACTATTTCTGATGTAGAAAATTGATTGTCAAACAGTGAATAGCTAGCATCAAAATTTAATCTTACACCAGTCAATGGATATGACTTATTGAATCTTGCATTGAATCTATTGGAGATTTCTGGTGTTAGCTCGATGTTTCCCACTCTGATGTATTGCGGATTTAGATTATTCACTATCGGCTGCAAGTCATCTATGCTGGGCTCCTGTGCATTTCTACTATAACCGATATCTGCATAGCCATTACTCACAGGTTCAAAATTCAAAGAAAAATGTGGAATCCAATTGGTGAATTGTTTATCTACTACTCCCATCACGTTACTTTCGCCGGCACCTCTAAAGTCTCCTAACAAGTCAAAATTTTGATACCCCAATCCTAGTGTAAGATTCACCCCTTCGTGAGAATATCTAAGTGATGTACCCAATCGATTAAGCACAATAGCGTTATCGTAAATTCTACTTAGAGAATCATTTTGTACTACTTCATTTTGACTAATATCATTTACTACTCTATCACCTGTTTCCTGTCGATTGCTATGGTTGTAAAAAGTTTGCCAAAAGAATTTTTTACCAAGTGGCTCTACGTACAAAGCGTTTCCTTTGAATTGTACCTTATCTCGAATATTGGTATTCGACTGATTGATTGTCGTTTGTCTATCAACAATACTGGGATCAGATCTATTGAAAAAGGAAGTGACAGAGTTCTGAATCCAATCATCTTCTACTTTGGTATAAATGGCAGAAGTATTTAAACCCAAGCTCCTACCTTTCTTTTTAAATTTCTTTCTATAAAGCAAGAGTGCATTACCGTGAACGCCTCTAGTATCAATATCATTATTGACTACGGCTGTATTATCTAGTCTATCATCTTCCTTTAGATTAGTCGTTTGATTTAAAATGTCATTGGTTTTAATCTGTGCACCATTCAAAGTGAAGCGAACCGTATTCAGAGAATCTATTTCTTTTTTGAATTCTACTTCAGCTCGATGCCCAAAAGTGATATCATCTCCTATACTTACATAATCTTCCTGCGTAGTAAAATCCTCATAGAAGCGTTGTCTTGTAGATTGGGTTTCGCTATCTAGTCCCGCCTGATTATAATAGTACACTCCACTGACTTCATTTTTATTGTGGTCATAATTGAAGTTAATCCCGCCATTATAATTTTCCGGAAATCCACTATCTCCATCTCCATTAAAAAACACCGACCTGATACTACTTTCTAAATCATTGCCGCCTCCTGAAGAAAAGTAATAACGGTTACCCCCTCCGAATCCATAATCTGTATTTCCACCAAAAGACCAGGCTTGAGACCCCATGAAATCTTGATAGTCATCCCAACTCAATCCATTTCGTCCAGTATTATTCCCAACACCGACTATGCTAAACTGAATCTTCTTATTAAACTTATTGAAGTTTCCTTTCAGTTCTCTTCTGTCTTTACTTCCTACGCTGGCAATAACTTTCCCAAAAGCTCCTTTTTTAAATTCTTCTTTGAGGACTAGGTTCATTGTCTTTTCATCAGACTCTGAAGTGGCGCCGGTTATTTCCTCCTGTTCAGATTTGGTATCATATACCTGCACTTTTCCAATGCCTTCTGCTGGAAGATTTTTAGTAGCCGCTTTAGGATCACTTCCGAAAAATGATTTTCCGTCTACTGTAACTCTGTTTACATCTTTCCCATCTGCGAGGATACTCCCATCTGCTTCCACTTCTATACCGGGAAGCCGCTTTAGGAGATCTTCTACAGTAGAACCCTCTGGTACTTTAAAAGTGCTAGCGTCATACTCTATGGTATCGCCACGCATTTTGATGGGTGCCTTGGCTGCTTTGATTACTACAGTCATTAACTCCTCCGCAAGTTCTTCCATTTGGAGTTGACCAAGTTTTATATCTGCACCATCTAAGGAACTTGCATCCACAGTCAAAGGAATATATCCTACATAAGTGGTTTTGACCAAGTATTCCCCAGGCGCTACACCTTTGAAGATAAACTCTCCGCTGATCTCCGTTCTAGCAAAATCTACCATGGTGGAATCTTGCTTTTCTAGCAATAAGATCGTCGCATAGATGAGTGGCTCATTCAAAGTGTCCGTAACTGTTCCTGTTATTTTATAGGAACCACTTTGACCATATGAAAAAAAGTAGCATAGAGAAAATAGTAGGGATAAGTAGAGTCTTGTTTTCATATCGAGGTATTATGTGGTTTTGCTCGTTTCTGCTGTGTGATTTTACTAAATCTGATTGTACTTTGTTTTTAAATAAAACGAAGTAATTCCTTAAAGTGACAATATATTATTGAGTCTACATCTAATACAAGTGGACTGGACTCATAATTAGATGAGTAAATTAGTCGAAAGTGGTGTGAATTAGATAAAGTTTAACAATCATTAACAATTGGGGGATATTAGTGGGTTTTTGCTATTGCTTTAAGCGCTTAAAAATACGAGTATAGTATTAACGTTGAAAACCTTGCGTTAGGACATAAGTCATTTTTGATTTTATTTTACGTTAGCCGATGGCTGAAGCTGATGAATAAATGCGCTGATCTATGTAATTGCAGTGTAAAAGCGCACATATATCTAGATGAGTGTATGGCATCGAGGTTGAAAATCTCTACGATCATATGAAGTCGAATCTAAATCAGTTCAAAAGAACTGATTTAGATTTCGATCTTATGCTGTTTGAGCAAGTAGGTTTTAGTATATTTTTGTCCTAACGCAAGGTTGAAAATCTCGACAGACGAAGAATCTCACACATCCTCCTTCGCGCTATGCCGAAGGCATAAAAGCCTGCAAGTCGGAGGCGCGCAGAAGTGAGCGGTGGTAGCGGCATCGTGTTGTGGTGAAGACGCATTCAGTAGAGACGCATTGCAATGCGTCTCTACTGCAATGCGTCTTCACCGCAACGGGATACAGCGGACGACGCGACGCCTCCCGATTGGGATGGCGGCACTCCCAAAACAAAAAAGCGCTCCAGCCAAAACTGAAACGCTCCTTTATATATTTTAATAAACAACTCTACCGAACACGCCAGAGCTGCATTTATAATTTATAATTCACCATTTATAATTAATCAAGCGTCTGCTTCACGCTGATCACTTCGTAGGCTTCGAATACATCGCCTACTTTGATGTCGTTGTAGCCTTTGATAGAGATACCACATTCAGTATTGACCTTGACCTCTTTGACATCCTCTTTGAAACGCTTCAGGGAAGCAATCTCTCCCACTGACTTTTCTTTGGTAGGGTAGATCACAATACCATCTCGAATGATTCGCACAAAATTGTTTCTAGCGATTTTACCTTCACTCACAATACAACCTGCGATAGTACCTACACGGCTAATCTTATATACTTCACGCACCTCAACTTGTGCAGTGATTTTTTCTTCTTCTGTCGGCTCGAGTAATCCTTCGATAGCAGAACGGATCTCATCGATCGCTTCGTAGATGATAGAGTAAGTCTTGATCTGTACCCCTTCACGCTCTGCCAATTGACGCGCGCCCTGTGAAGGACGAACTTGGAAACCAACGATGATCGCATCTGAAGCAGATGCCAATAGCACATCAGATTCAATGATCTGACCTACCGCTTTGTGGATCACGTTTACAGAAACGGTATCTATAGATTGCTTGATCAAGGAATCAGATAATGCTTCGATAGAACCATCCACATCCCCTTTCACGATCAAGTTCAATTCTTTGAAAGTACCCAATGCAAGACGACGACCGATCTCATCTAAACTGATACGCTTCGATGCACGATTATTTTGTTCTCTAATGATCTGGTTACGCTTCGTAGCGATAGATCTCGCTTCTTGATCTGTATCTGTTTCTTTGAATTTCTCACCCGCTTGCGGTGCACCGTTCAATCCTAATACTAGTACTGGACTTGCAGGACCTGCCGCTTTTACTTTCTTACCACTTTCATTAAACATGGCTTTTACCTTACCAGAATGCTCTCCTGCTACGATAGCATCACCCACGTGCAGCGTTCCGTTGACGACAAGCATCTTGGTTACATATCCACGTCCTTTATCTAGAGATGCCTCGATAACTGTACCGACTGCATTTCTGTCTGGATTTGCCTTGAGGTCTAATAAATCGGACTCAAGCAAAATCTTTTCTAGGAGTAAGTCAATGTTGGTTCCTTTCTTAGCGGATATATCTTGTGATTGAAATTTGCCACCCCAGTCTTCGACAAGGATGTTCATCTCAGCCAACTGTCCTTTTATTCTTTCTGGGTCAGCCCCATCTTTATCAATCTTATTAATCGCAAATATCATCGGTACTCCCGCCGCTTGCGCATGAGAGATCGCCTCCTTGGTCTGAGGCATAATCGCATCATCCGCCGCAACAATAATCACCGCTACATCCGTCACCTTAGCACCCCTCGCTCTCATCGCGGTAAAGGCTTCGTGACCCGGTGTATCTAAGAAGGTAACTTTTCTGCCTTCTTTGGTCTTGACTTCGTATGCACCTATGTGCTGTGTGATACCCCCTGCTTCACCACTGGCAACATTTTCACTACGGATGTAATCCAGTAGTGAAGTTTTACCGTGATCTACGTGACCCATCACCGTTACAATCGGTGCTCTAGGTTGGAGATCTGCAGGATCGTCCACTTCTTCTTCCTCTTCTTCTATTTGCTCTTCTGCACTTACAAATTCGATTTCTCTCTCAAACTCTTCGGCTACCAATTCGATAATCTCAGCATCCAATCTTTGGTTGATCGATACGATGACCCCTAGATTCATACATGCAGTGATCACATCTGTTACAGATATTTCGAATAGCGAAGCTAAATCCGATACAGAGACAAACTCTGTCAACTGGATCACATCAGTGTGCTTTTCTGCAGCTGCTGCTTCTTGCTTTTCTCTTACATTTTCACGGTGTTCTCTTCTGAGTTTTTGACGTTTCTTTTTGCTACCTCCAGAGATTTTGGCCATGGTCGCTTTGATCTTAGCTTCGATCTCTTTTTGAGATACTTCTTTGACCACTGGTGCCTTAGCACGCCCTTTATTATTATTATTATTTCCTTTTCCTCCTCTATTGTTATTTCCTCTTCCTCCTCCTACTTCAGATACTTTTCTTCTGCGGCGTTTACGTTTCTTTGCATCGTTAGAAGAAGCGACAGGTTTCTTAGCAGACTCCTTAGACTTCTTGTCTGGAACATCGATTTTACCCAATATCTTAAGACCACGCAATTCGGGTGCTTCTGCCTTCATTGTTTCCTTACCCTTCTTCTCTTTTGCAGGTGCATCCGTTTTAGCTTTAGCTACTGGCTCCACCTTTTTAGGTTTCACTTCCTCCACTACTTCATTGCTCGGTGCAGGCTCTTTTTCTTCGACAGGTGCTTCTTCAGCTTTAGGCTCTGGCTTTTCAGGATTTAGATCAATCTTTCCTACTACCTTAGGGCCTGAGACTTTAGGTCTATCCACTACTTCTACTTTCTCTACCTTCTTAGGTTCTGGCTTTTCTTCCGGCACAGGAGCTGGATCAGGATCTTTAAAGATTTCTTCTTTAGCTGGAGGTGGTGGCGCGACTTCGACTTCTTCTTTTTCGTTGCGATTGCCAATTTTGAGTGCGTCTGCTTGCGCTTTTACGGCTTTGTTGGCTTGGAACTCTTTGAGCAGCACCGGATACATCTCATCCGTAACTTTAGATGTAGGTTTACTTTCTATCTCGAAGCCGTTATCTTTCAAACAGTCAACAATAGTGCTGATACCTACATTAAATTCTTTTGCTACTTTGACTAATCTCTTCAAAATAAAATTATTGTTTAAAGCCGAGGCTCATCAATGAGCAAAAGCATTTTTTTAAATCGTTACATTTGAGTTACATATTGTATCTACATTTTAAGTGAAATGAGTTAAAAAAAGCTTTCGCCAAATTCTTCGCAAAGGTACGGCAATTATATCTTATTGCTACCTTATACTGTTATAAATCCCCTAATATACAGCCTATTGAGGCCTTTTACTGGGTTTTTTCTGTTTTATGACATGGAAATAAGCGGTAAAGCTCTCCTCGCCTTACTTATCTTCATCAAATTCAGCCTCTAAGACGCGTCTTACCTCGTCGATAGTCTCTTCTTCAAGATCCGTTCTACGCAGCAATTCCTCCTTGCTCAAGTCCAATACACTCTTGGCACTATCGCAGCCGATGCCTTTCAATTCATCAATGATCCAGTCTTCGATTTCATCTATAAATTCATCTAAGTCTACATCGTCGATCTCGTTAACATCTTGATTTCTAAACACATCTATCTCATAGCCTGTGAGCTTACTTGCCAATTTGATATTGGTTCCACCCTTACCAATCGCCAATGATACCTGATCAGAATCTAGAGAAACCGCAGCTCTCATTGATTCGTCATCTAGGTCTATGCTTGTCACCTTTGCCGGTGTCAATGCACGCTGAATAAACAGGATATTGTTATTCGTATAGTTTACGATATCAATATTTTCATTTTTCAATTCTCTCACGATACCGTGTATACGAGACCCTTTCATGCCCACACATGCTCCTACTGGATCGATTCTATCATCGTAAGATTCCACAGCCACTTTCGCTCTTTCTCCTGGGATACGAACGATCTTCTTGATTGTAATCAGACCATCTTCGATCTCTGGTACTTCTTGCTCCATGAGTTTAGCCAAGAAGTCAGGGTGTGTTCTAGATACGACTACCACTGGGTTGTTATTTCGCATCTCTACCTCTTTGATCACCCCTTTGATCATATCTCCCTTTCTCAAGAAGTCGGCTCTGATCATTTCGTTACGAGGAAGTACTAGCTCATTTCCTGTCGCATCATCCATGATTAGGATTTCACGCTTGAGGATTTGGTGTACTTCGCCAATCACGATATCACCGACACGTTCAGAATAACGTTTGTGAATTTCATCCTTCTCTAGCTCCATGATTCTAGAGATCAAAGTCTGGCGTGCCGCCATCACTGATCTTCTTCCGAAGTCTACTAGATGAAGTTGCTCGTAGCACTCTTCTCCGATTTCATAATCATTATCTATGGCGTATGCGTCAGATATAGACACCTCCGCTTGTTCATCAGTGACCTCACCATCAGCTACGATAGCACGCACTCTCCATAGTTCTATATCACCATTGGTGTTTACGATCACATCAAAGTTTTCGTCAGAACCAAATTTCTTTTTTATCAAAGTTCGGAATACATCTTCAAGGACACGTACCATGGTAGGTCGGTCGATGTTCTTCATGTTCTTAAATTCCGAAAAAGTATCTACTAAATTCAAACTCATAATTAAAAGCTTATTTTAACAAATGCCTTAGCAATATTTTCAAATTTTATTTCCTTTTGGACAACTACGGTTTTCTTCCGTTTGCCCTCTTTTATGCGATCTTTAAATTCTAGGATGATCTGCTCCTCATCCACTCCAATCAACTGCCCCTCTGTCTTATGACCCTCATCATCTATCACTGCCATTTTGCGGCCCACGTTTCTTTTATACTGGCGCTTAAACTTTAGCGGGCGATCTACACCGGGCGATGATACATCTATTGTGTATTTCTCGTCCATCCACTCTTGTGCCTCAATTTCTTCTTCAAGGTATCTACTCACTCGACGGCAACGGGTAAAGTCAATACCATTATCCGCATCTAAGTATACCTCCAATTTACTTTTGCCGCTCACGTTTATCTCGACTACAAAGCAGTCTTGAAACTCTTCTTCTTCAAAAAGCTTGAGCAAATGCGCTTCGATTTTCTCAATCATCACCAATAGTATATAAAACAAAAAGAGGGAACTTTTGTAGTTCCCTCCCTAAGAAGTTT
>CALIEI010000057.1 GCA_938022165.1 uncultured Saprospiraceae bacterium
TCTTGAAGAAATATTGTTATGTAAGAAATCAATTTGTTAGATATGAAATTAGTATTTCCAACAATCATGTCACGAAACTTTTAATTTCTATCCCTAGTATTCTATTGAGAGATTTCTTTTGTTAGACTCCAAAACCTAAAACAATTCTAACATAAAGACTAAACATTTTGAGGCTTTTGCGGATTAGAAGTTTCAAAGTGAATGGTTACCCATTTGCAAACAATTTTACGAATTAAGAAGTCTCAATGCCTTAGGGCTTTTTATCCGCAGGCCCAATAAGACTGTTGAGAATTTTATTACTCAACTACTCATATGAAATTTATTTTCCTAGTGAGTAAATGTATTAAAGCTATAAAACTAAATCTGCATTAATGATTAAGCACATTAAGCAGCTGATAATCCTATGTGCATTGGTGTTTTCATCGAGTCAATGGTTATCAGCACACAAAAGCGTATTCTCAATTGATGAAGATTCCTTTACAACCCCTAAAGGAATCTCATCAATTGAAATAACAGATGACCTCTCCACTTCTTCTATCAATTATAATTTAATAGCTAGTATCACGGATCAAAATGGTAATACATCAAAATTTGAAAACGTCGACTCTTTACAAATTTGTAATATTGACTTTATTACCCTTAGTATAGAAGATCTAGATAATGCAATTATTGGTGTAGCATGGTACGACGAAAATGGATTGCTTATTTCTGAAGAGTCTGATTTAAAAATAGAAGAATGTAAAAGTGAAATTTACAATGTAGAAATTAATACTGCTTTTGTAAAGGAAAATAAAGCTATAAATATTATCTGTACAGATATTGAATATGAAATCACTGAACTCGCCACGCCTGGTAGCGGTTCTGGAATTTTAGACTTTAATGATGACGGAAAACTAGATCTTTGCATCGGTGAAAGTACCTATTTAACTTTAAACAATTTAAATCCTGATCAAATATTAAATTATAGTTGGTTAGGTTTGGATGATTTCCTTGTTGGGGGTAGAAACTCATCCAATCCTAAATTTTTTGGATTTCAAGATGGAAACTTTAATGTGGTATTGCAAACTTCAAATCAATATGGATGCACAAAGCAAGAGCAATTTTCTTTTAGTGTAAATGACATCAAGAATTTAGAAATTCAAACTACGTTATTTGATGAGAATGGTGTGCTTATCAAAACAGAAGTAGCGGATACGGTCTTTATCAATTGTTTTCCTGTATATGATATAGAGCTATCGCATACAGGAGTCTCTACAAATGGAAACGTAACTGTGAATTGGTTTGATTCAAATGAGACTCTAATCAGTACACAAGCTTCAGTTTTAATTTCTCCAAGTTTGAATTCGACATATTCGGTTGTAGTCATCGATGAGTTCGGCTGTTCGGATACTAAATACATAACGATTATGCAAAATTCTTTGCCTGAAGGTGAAATCGTTCCTTTAGACATCGGAGTTAACTATTTGGATTGTACTGACGAACAGTTGATAGTACAATTTTACCATATAGTAGATTCTATAAATGGAGAAATTATCAATCCTAGTTGGTTGCTGAATGGTCAGACAGAATCATTTATATCAAGCCCTATTGTTACCATTACAGAATCTGGAAACTACGAATTAGAAACAAATTTTGAGACAAGTACAGGCTGCACTTTTAATATTTCAAAATCGTTTGAGTTTGAACTCTTGAATACCAATTTTATTCAGGATACTATATATGCTTGCAACTCAAATATGGATCTTCCAATAAACTCAAATTTTAATCAACTCTATCAATATACGTGGGCACCTAACCCATATTTTGATAATTTAAGTTTGATGAATCCAATTATTAATCCAGAAAACAGTTATGTTTTTGAATTAACTGTATCCAATAATTTTAGCAATTACACTTGTCAGACTCAAAAGACTATTAATCTGATAGTGGAAGAAGAATTAAACCCAATCATACATGTTGAAGTACTAGATAAGCAGGCATATGAATATCATGATCAATCTTTAGTTATTTATCAATGCGATCCCTTTACACCTTTTACACTATTCGAAACAAATATTACTGATGCTGCTAAGTTCGAATGGTCAAGAGACTCTACCTTCAATCCAAATAACATTATTGGGTCAAATCAAAGTCTTGAAGTACTAGAGGTGTCTAGCGACAATGAAATTATCTATTTCAGAGCTAAAAAGAATAATTGCTACTCAAGTACATTTAAAATTGAGATTCTAACTTTACAGAATCCTACTGCCCAAATTACATTCGATTATACGCCGACTTTTAATTGCGAGCCAGCCATATTATCACTGCTTGCAAATATAAGTTCTTCGCCTTCTGAAATCCTTGAATATTCTTGGACGGGTCCTAATGGATTTAGCTCTTCATCCTCTTCCCCTCAAATAAACACAAACGGTAGTGAGAATGGAGTTTATGTTTTGAGCCTCAAAAACAGAGCAGGATGTGAAGAATCATTCTCTCTCACAGTGTCAGGTATTATAACGCCTGAGTTAGCAGATCCAGTAATACAATCCACTGGATTAAACTGTGAGGGAGAATTGGTCGTGCTATTTGTTTCGGAAGATATGGATTCTAATAATTCATATGAATGGACTTACCCTTCGGATGTTGGGATAATAGATCAAGGTACTAATGAGCTAATAATAACTGCTCTTGATGAATCTTTGCATCTGGGAGAATATACAGTTAGCGTTTTCAATGAAGATTGTATTTCCAATACAGCTACTTTCTTAATTGAACCCATATTAAATATCATTGCTCCAACAGAATCTATTTGTAATAGTGAAAATCTAAGCTTGGAAATTGATGCGCCACTTGGCGTTTCATTTTTATGGCAAGGGCCTCAAAATTTTTACTCGGAGGAAAAGAATCCAATAATAAGTAACGTCAATGTAGCTAATAATGGTATTTATTCAGTAGAAGTGTTGAATTCGAATGGATGTAGTCAACAAGTTAATTTTAGTATTGATAATATTTTACCCCAAATAGAAACCCCTATAATTCAAAATAATGGACCTTCTTGTCTTGGAGAACCACTAATGTTGAGTACAAGTTTCACTGCTAGTACTTATGATTGGATTGGGCCACTGGGTTTGCAGCCTAATAATAGTAGTCTTAATACTACTGAATCTATGACAATCATAGATGCTGATAGCCCTGCTTACCTATCAGGTGATTGGAAAGTAATGGTAAACGATGAATTTGGATGTACCTCTATTTCGGACCCTCTGAGCATAAATATAACTGAGCTACCTTCCGCAGTGATTTTAGGTGATGAGTCAGTTTGCGAAGGAAATACACTAAAGATATATGCGGAGCAAGTATCAGAAGCCCAATATGAATGGTTTGAAGAATTTCCAAGTGAAAATACACCAGTATTTTCTACGAACCAAAGTTTAGAATTTTCTGAGATCAAGGCGGGATTTTATACTTTTTATTTACGAATAAATTTAAATGATTGCCCATCCGAAGTAACTAGTAAATCTTTCTTAATTGAAGATAGACCAAGTACAAAAACAAGTTTTGAATTATTGCAACATTCTAATTGTAATAGTTTTGATCTTAAACTTAGTGCAGAGGTTAGTGGGCAAGATCCATTTATATATACATGGTCAGGACCAAATAACTTTACATCTAACGATATAAGTCCTACCATTAGCAATATAACAGATGCTAATATCGGCGACTACTTTCTTAGTGTCAATGATGTAAATGGATGCACAAGTATTTTAAATAAATTAACAATTAATAACTTACCAGAATTAGCATCTACTCCACTCTTAGAACTTGATCGGACTCCTTGTGCTAATGAACCTATAAGTATTATACTATCAAACTATAATGGGGAAAACTTTTCGCTTAATTGGAATACTCCAGCTGGTGCCAATTTTGACCTCGGACTCAATAATCAATCAATTGAAATTAGTGCTTTAGATAAAATTCATGAAGGCGTATATTCAGTAGATATTACACTAGAAGACTGTACTATCAGCTCACAGAATATAAATCTTGAAGTACTTGAAGCACCTTTAGTAACTATCCAAAATATTGAAAGTAATCTATGCCAAGGGGATAATCTTATTCTTAGTCCACAAAGTACAAATGTATCATCCTATCTTTGGTCTGGACCAAATGGGCTTACTTCAAGCTCTACGGAATTAATAATAGAGAATATAGATCAAAGCAATAATGGTTTGTATACGCTAATAGTTGAATCATCGGATGGATGTCAAGCAAAAGATGAAATTCAAATTGACCAAATAGGTCCATCCATTCCAACTCCTACTTTAACTTCTACAAGTACAAGTATATGTGAAGGAGAAGAATTAAACCTATCTACTAGTGCTGTTGCAGTAAATTACATTTGGATTTCACCAACTGGAACAGTAATAAGTCAAGACTCAAACAGATTGCAGATTGAGCCTAATAATGTAAACTATGTATCGGGCGTATGGAGTCTTCAAATAGAAAATTCGAAGGGTTGTCAATCCAATATAAATTCAGCTTCTATAGAAATTATGCCTACCTCGGCCACCCCTTTAATTGAAAGTGACAACTTAATACTTTGTGAGGGTGATATATTGAGCTTAAGTATAGTTAATGCAGTGAATCAAGACAGTTTCATGTGGTTGATGCCTAATGGTATAGTTATAACGACTTCTGAACCAGAACTTATCATTGAAGATGTTAAACCCAATCTACATAATGGAAATATAACCGTAATTGCGATCAACCAATTTTGTAATTCTGAAGAGTCAATTCCTATAGATGTTTCTGTTGGTATTCAGCTTAATCTTGAAGATCAATTTATATCGGGCAGCTCCTGTATAAATGAAACTATACAGCTTAATGCGCCGTTCGTTGATGGTGCGGAATACTTGTGGACTGGCCCAGGTGATTTTAGCTCCACTCTACAAAATCCTATTATTGAAATCAATGAGGAACATGAGATCAATGGAGAGTACGTTTTATCTATTTCCGATAATACAAGTTGTTCAAATACAGCAGTAATACAGATTGATTTAGATCCAGGGATAGAAGCTCCAATCCTAGATAGTGAAAATACTTCGTTTTGTGTTGGAGAAGATTTGGTCATAACTACATCTACCTATGTTGGTAGTCAAATCGAATACAAATGGATTTTTCCAGATGGTAGTGGAGTACAGAATGTAGTAACGCAAACAAATCAACTTGTAATAGAAGATACGGATTTTGATAATGAAGGCAACTACTCAGTAGCAGTTTTTGTAGATGGATGCTTGTCGTATAGTTCTGAGGATCTTTTCATAGAAATAAATGAAACCCCTATAGTATCGATACCTAAAGAATATACTTTCTGTTCTAATGAAGAAATAAACTTAACGTCTAATATAGAGAATGGATCAAGTCCTTTTGACTTTTTATGGAAAGGACCTGAAGGGTTTATTTCTCAAGAGGAGTCCCCTATTCTTTCAATGATAAATAATGCTGTGTCAGGAGTGTATACCTTGACAGTTACCGATGCAAACGGCTGTGTTGCAGAAGAAGCTTTCACTAGTATCAATATTATTGACCAACCAGATACTCCAATTATAGAATCAAATAACCTTCAAGTATGTGGTGGCGAAGAAATAATTGCGGATATAATCAACTACAAATCGTCTTCTACCTATATCTGGAGATTGGGTGATGGAAGTGAAATAGTAAGCTCAGAACCAACGCTAAGTATAGATAATGTTGATTCTACAGCAAACAGTATTTCGATCTCAGTACATGTTACGGACGAGAACTGTACGTCTCTACCGTCCAATGAACTTGTATTTGAAATTATAAGAGTTCCCAATATAATTGAGATTTCAAATACTTCGATTATGGAGCCTGTTTGTGAAGGGGATACGATTCAACTCATAGCACCATATATTGAAGGGGCGAACTATAATTGGATAGGACCAAATGAATTTGTTTCAACAAAGCAATCTCCCTTTATAACAACTAGTCAGTCCAGTATCAAAGGGGCCTACTCTTTGTTTATTGATCTCGATGGTTGTAAATCTGACAACTTTGAAACTGTTGTTGATATAGAACCTCTACCTGCTATTCCTATTTTAAACGATTTAGATATTGTTTGTGAGGGTGTAGAAGTCTTTTTGGAGATTCAAAATCCTGACCCTGAATTGCTTTATAGTTGGTATAAAACCGGTAGCAACGAGGTACTAGGGAGTGGCACTGTATTTAGAATAGAGGAGGTTAGTATGAATGATGCGGGTAATTATTTCGTTATAGCTCAATCTGCATTTTGTGGTTCAGCTGAATCAAATCAAATTTTGCTCAGTGTCGAAGAGCAAGAGGGTTCAATTGCGTTTGCTGGTTTTGATGATGTAGTATGCGAACCTGATTACTTACTTGGAACAAATCCCTTAAGTAATAAAGAAGGGCGATGGGAAATACTAGATCCTAACTTACCTGTTATAATTGACCAGAATGAGACTTACCAAACTATGGTGTTCAATCTAGTAGCTGGAACAAATCAATTTGCTTGGACACTTACAAATACGGTTTGTGTAGATATACTGGCAGATACAGTGTCTATAGTTTATACTCCATATCCTGAAGCAAGAGATGATGAATACAATGTTGTATTCAATACTGAATTGAGTTCTAATGTTACCCTAAATGATATTATACAAACTACTGACTATACGGTTAGCCTAACTACACAGCCCCTCCATGGAAGCTTGATCCTAAGTAATGGTGGAAGATTTAAATATACTCCATCTACTAACTACGTCGGAAGAGATAAATTTACATATAAAGTGTGCAATAATTATTGTCCTGAGGATTGTGTAGAGGCTACTGTATTTTTGACTATTGGTGAGGATTATGGGTGTTTTGTCCCCTCCATATTTTCGCCTAATGGGGATAATAAAAACGATTTTTTCACTATACCTTTCCTCATTCAATATTCCAATAGCGAGTTGACTATATTTAATAGATGGGGCGATCAAGTTTATTATAGCGATGATTATCGCAATGAATGGGACGGTACCTATAAGGGAGGGTCACTTCCATCCGGAACATACTATTACATTCTAAAAGTGAATGATAGGGAAAAGACAGAAAAGTATGGCTATGTCTTTATCCAAAGATAGATCTACTGTGCCAAGGATAGTAGTCATGCGACTGAAGGGGTGTTTTTTTCACCCCGAAAGGAAGCAGACTCCCGATTTTTCATCGGGAGGCCGTAGCGAAGCGAAGTGACGAATAGCCTGATCCCGATTTTTCATCGGGAGGCATCCAAAAAAAATAGGCCTCTATGATGATAGAAGCCTACAGGTAAAATATTTATTTTTATATTTTCTAAACGAGTGTGTCAATGGCAGATACCATCTCCATACAATCTTTTGCTTGAATACTATATCCTAACTTAGAATGACATTTGCTCAAATGTAACCACATCAATGAAGAGTAAGGGTTGTCATCGAGTAAGGTCTCGTAAAAAGGAATACTCTTGTGATGGCTATTAGTAAGCTCTACGGCTACAAAAAACTTCTCTGCAAACGAATCGATAAAAGGGTTGCGCTTAATCGCTTCTCTTGACCAACGATACATAGCTTTGTATTCGCTTCTCAAAAATGCTATATCAGCTAAAATCGAATATGCGCGTGAAGATATATCTTGCGAAGGCATTGTCTTGAGCTGGTTAAGTATCTTTTCAGAATCTTCTAACTTTTTGCAGTTCATCAACTTTACAGCATAACTTAAAAGTCTTTTTGGACTCTGCTTTTCTACGTTAATTGTGTTGTAGATACTAAGCGCTTTGTCGTAAGATTCTTGTGTAAAATAGATGTCTGCTTCTCTCCTATCAAAACCTGAATTATTTGGGAATCTAAGTTTTGATTGAAGTGTGTGAGTGAGTGCATCTTTTACCATACCGTTGACTAGCAATTCGTCTATAAGATCCATGCTGTCATTTTCGCTAAGGTGTACGAATGAGGCTACTGGTGGCTCGATGTGTGTGTAATTTTGAGTGTTTCGTTTCATGTTAGAATATAATTATAAATGTTAGTAAAGGCCTCAATTTCAAAATTGAAAGTAACCATTATAAATTCATAGCTGAAAGTGGAATGAGCCTTACAAGGCTCAAGAGGGTCTACTAAAATTTAAATACTTATACTCAGATTGAATTGCGAATTTATATTAATATTCGATACAATCCTAACTTTTAGATTTGAAAATGAAATAAAATTTCAATCAAATTTTGCTCCTATCCTATTGAGGTACAATAAGCCTAAAACCTCCTGAAGATTTCTTAGATTTCCCACCCTTTAACTTTGCTATTTCCTTGTCTGAAAGCTTGAATAACTTACGTGCAGAGCCCTTGATACTTTTCTTAGATTTTGCTCTCGAAGGGCTTGATTTCTTTTTACTTGATTTCTTTGTCACAGTCTTGTTATGAGTTGTTTAGATCGTTTTATCTCTACTTATACGTGAATAGATTTAGCTAGGTTACAAGAATACTTTAATACTCGAAAGCCCTTATTTCATTGACTTACGAGAATTCAATATAGCCATCTGGCAAGTCAAATTCTACTACATCTAGGTTTGGTAACTCATGCTTATCTGTACAGTATCTATAAAATCCTTTGAACTGAACATCTTCTTTCAATTCTGGGCAATACAGGAGTAATTTTTCCACATATTGATCTTCCAGCTTGGTCAAATGGTTCACAGAGTTGTATGCAGCTACCTTATCACCTGCTTTAAAATGACTACTCATCAACACAATGCTAGCCATATCTGATTTGAATACATCATAGGCGTTTTCTGCTACTATTTTTGCTGCATTATAATCCTTGTGCTTGTATAAGAACTCCACTACAAACTGCCAGTACTGAAAATTGTCAGGAGCATTATCCAAGGCTTCCATGAAGTAGTTGAATGCTGCCTTCTGCTCCCCTACGTGGTAATGCGCTAAAGCAAGATTGATAAGAATTAATGTTTGCTTGCCAGCGATCTTGAGTGCGTTCTGATAGTTGTCAATAGCTTCAAAGTGATTATGGTGTCTAACTAGACAAATCCCTTTTAGCAAATGTGCATACCAATTTGTTTTATTGTCTAAGCTATATTTAGAAGCATAGAAAAACGCCAAATTATAATTCTCCATGGCTAGGTAACATTCAGCCAAATCAAGCATAAATGTTTGCTGTATGTCTTCATGCTGATCGATCAATTGTAAGTACAATGAAATGGCCTTGTCATACTTCGCTGATTCTTTTAAGCATTGCGCTCTCATCATCACGGCCTCCTTGTTGTTTTCATTGATAGCATTGGCCATATCAAAAGCATGAGCTGCATCTATCTTTTGCTTATTGTAGTTGTAAGCATACCCTAGCGTTAACCATGCCTGTTCGTTATAAGAATCCAATTCTAGTAACTCATTATAGTAAGCTATACAATCCGTATACTTATTAGAGTCATCATAAATGTTCCATGTAGCATCTAAGGCTTCTTGATGACGAGGGTTAGATTTGAGCACTCGCTTATACAGGTTGAGCGCATTTTTGTATTTCATTTGATCATAGTAGATATTGGCTAAAGCCAAATCTAGTAGGTTCGCGTCCTCAATAGATCTGCAATACTCTAAGCGCATAGTATCCAGAAGGTCTTTGGCCAATTCTGTTTTACCTAATGCGTGAAATGATTTTGCTTTTATTATTTCTAGCTTGATGTCGCAAGATGTTGCATTTTCGATTATCTCAATTGCCTTTGCAAATTCTTTTCTATGAAAGAGTATCTGTGACTTTTTGATAAGTAACTCTAATGAGTTTGGAAATTGACTTAAGCCCTGCTCTATCGATGCCAGAGCTTCCTGATGCTTTCCAGAGGTAGCAAGTGCCGTTACCTTTTCAATAATAACCGCTTCTTGTTCTTTTCGTACCGCGCCTGATTGTGACATAATTATGTTTGCTTTTTAATTGATGTTCAAATGTGTGTTTTGGCTTCTACTGCCTATTAAATATGAGAAATATCAAACATATATCCAATTTTGGGGCTGCAAGCTTAGTATGTCAAATATCTCGCCATATTTATATAATCACTACTTATACAATTTATTAAACATAAATATAATTTAAATATGTAAATATTTAATCCGTTAAGTACTTGATAATCAAAAGTTGATTTTTATCAGAAAAAATAAAATTAATTTTAAACCGTATCGCATATATATAAGCAATAGTGACATATAATAATTACATTAATGTTAATTTCTTATCAGGAAATAACTATTAATAATACTTAAAGCACCTAATTAAATAGAAAAGACTTCTTAAATGATAATGCTGCTATATAATGGCTTTGATCTGCAAGTCGGCAAGGTCAATAATCCCATTGCTGTCATGTGGAGCGTACATAGATAATTCTGAACAAGCAATAAGGACTGGTAGAGTGTCACTATACTTCTTGGCTAGAGCTCGATAGTGGTTTATGTCATCTGAATTTTCGTTTTCATGATAAACTGTTTTCCGAAACTCATCAATCTGCTTCATATCCCCTACTGAGGGCGGCAAAGCAACTATTCCTTCACTAGCCAATGACTCTATAATATACTCTGATTGCATAGTGTATGCTGAACCAAAAATGTACACTGATTTTATCTGAAGTTTGTGTAGATGTTTTATACACAGCTTTAAAGGATGAGCTACATACATATTGTTATCTAGATGATCTATGGTTTGATGAATAGTAAAATTTGGTAACAATAAATGTGTAATGCGCTTTTTCTCTAGTATTGAAAAGTACCTATTGAGAATAGGTACTAAGTATTCAAACTGGTTTGGAAGATGCTGATTTATTTCGGGAAATTCGGTTTCTATCACTTCAATTAGGCACTCTTTTTCACTACCATACTTTTCAGCAAATAAGGTATGCCATCTATCTAGGTAATATCGATTGGATCCAGAAGCTAGACCAAGCATACCTAGTTTTTTTTGTACTACGGCCACGGAGTTTTATTTTTTACTGATCACATAATCTGCAAAGTATTCTTTCTCATCTGTCAACTTTTCTGTAACCTCCATATTCGTTCCAGCTAATATCTTTTCTATTATCTTATCATTATACTTTCGCGAAATCTCTACATGGATTTTCTCTTCCGTTGCAAATGAAAATGATTTATTAAGCGCAGCGATATTCACTTCTTGTTTTTCCTTACTGATGATATAGCTCTTCGCTATCCCCTCTTCTTGAGTATAGTAAGCTTTATGATAAAACTTATCTTCATCAAAATTTCCACCTAGCTCTTTATTTATTCTAGTTAGTAAATTCAAATTGAACTTACCCGTTATACCTTGTGCGTCTTGGTAAGCAGGAATCACAATATCTGCAGATTTTATTTGGTCTACACCTAGAAACAATTTATCTCCATAACTCAAGGTATCGCACAATTTTTCAAGGAATGATGCAGCAAGATCATCCGTAAGGTTTCCTAGGTTTGAGCCTAAAAAAAGTACCACCTTTGGATGTTCGGTCTTACCTAAAGCTGCTAGCACCTTAAAGTAATCTCCTTGTTGTGTTTCCACTTTTAAGTTGGGCATTTCATTTTGCAAATCCTTCTTTAGACCAGCTAAAGCAAATTCTGATATATCAACTGGGTTATAACTAAAATCAAAATTGTTAGCGATCAACCTCTTGAGCAGTTCTTTTGTTTTGGTTCCATCTCCAGCCCCTAGTTCTATCAATTCGAAGTAAGAACCTTCTTTTATACCAAGACTAGAAATGATTTTATCTGTTTGTTTACTGAAAATTTCAAACTCAGCATTGGTGAGGTAGTACTCCGGCATATGCATAATTTGCACAAAGAGTTGGTCGCCAATTTCATCATAAAAATATTTGGATGAAAGTGTCTTTTCTTCAGCACTCAGGCCTGCGTCTACATCCTTTAAAAACGATTGATTCATCTTATCTCTTTACTAACCTTAGTCCTGTGAATTGCCACTGATATTGTGGGTGAAAAAAATTGCGGTACGTCTTACGACTATGTCCTTCTGCGGTAGCTACTGAAGCACCACGTAGTACCATTTGATTAACCATAAATTTGCCATTATACTCTCCTACTGCACCGGGTTGGATAGAAAATCTCGGATACGGAAGATATGCGGAATAAGTCCACTCCCAACGCTTCCCCCAGCTGAAACTATCAGCAGCAGTCTCCCATTCAAATTCTGTCGGTAAGCGATGTCCACTCCACATGGCATACGCCGCTGCTTCATAAAATGAGATATGACTCAGGATAGCCTCTTGATCAATTGGCAGCATACCACCTAGCGTATAATGCAACCATTCTCCATTCTTTTGATGCCAGTATAGTGGTCTAGTTATTTTATTTGCATTGACCCATGCCCATCCTTCATCTAACCAGAGACCTGCCTTCTCATAGCCACCATCTTCGATAAATTTTATGTAGTCTCCATTGGTCACTAGATGCTTTGCGATCTGGAATTCCTCCAAGTAAACTTGATGCTGTCCAAGTTCATTATCAAAATGAAACCCATCACCCTGATGCCCTATAGGATACAGTCCAGCTTCCACCTTATGCCATCCATTATCCGTATTATGATCAGCTATTTTAGCTTGATCTGAATACTTTGGGTGTATTGGATTATGCGAAAATGTATACTTGAGATCTGTTATTAAAAGCTCTTGATGCTGTTGCTCATGATTTATGGCGAGTATGGTCAGTTCAGTAGCACGATCACTACACCCCTTTTCCAATACAGATTGCATATGTTCATCCACATATTTTCGATACGCATACACACGCTCTACACTTGGACGTGTCATTAGCCCTCTTTGATCACGCGCTATGCGTTGACCAAGACTATTATAGTAACTATTAAACAAGAAGCTAAACTCAGGATCAAAAACTTGATACCCTTCTATTTCCTGCTTCAAGATCATCTCCTCGATGAACCAAGTCACATGAGCCAAGTGCCATTTTGGAGGACTTGCAAAAATCGCTGACTGTGGAGTATAATCTTCTATAGTCAGAGGTGCACATAATGCTTCTGTGTGTTTCCTCGTTTTCAAATACTCCTTTAGTAACTCATTTACTGCTATTGCATCAGTATTACTTGTCATTCTATTGTGGCGGTTTTGTAATAACATAACATGTACCGCAAGGTAAAGTTTTTGATACAGGCTACGGCATTTCGGGATCTATCATTACTATTAAATTTTCTAGCATCCGCTTCAATAGTTTATACAGCGTTTATCTATTAGTTTAATTTTCTGGGGCCTGCTCGACTTCGTAAAAACTACGTCGAGCCGTTACGTTGCGGAGCTCCCTATTCGGTGCGCCGCCGCTAAAGCTATAGCGACACGCGGTCGGCCTCCCGAAAGAAAAATTCGGGAGTCTGATCCCGCAAGGGGATCACTCCTCCACATCACTAGGCCAAAAGGACTATACCTTTATCTAATACTGTGTCAATTTTTCACCACAAAGCTAGAATTTTACCCTTATGTGTCTTTGTTCTCTTTGTGAACTTTGTGTTTTACCGAAAGAGAGCAGTTTTTTCACCACAAAGCTTGTCCGACTCGGTAGAGGCGTGCCTGCGCGACTCTATTGAGGCGTGGCACAAAGTGAAGGCACAAATAACACAAAGTCAGCGCTTCACCCTTCTGTGTCTTTGTCTCCTTTGTGAACTTTGTGTTTTACCGAGCGAATGCTGGTTTTTTTCACCACAAAGCTTGTGCGACTCAGTAGAGGCGTGCCTGTGCGACTCAGTAGAGGCGTGCCACAAAGTCAAGGCAGCATTTACCATACAATGTATTAAACTATTTGTTTATATATTCTCATTTTATAAACAATAAGTTGATTTAATACTATATTTATGAAACATTTTGTTTTATATTTGCTAGATAGTATATATCCTTACATATTATGTTGACACCGTCTCCGGCCTATTCTAGAGCTGTACTGCATCTGGACTTGGATGCTTTTTTTGTTTCTGTAGAACTCTTGCGCAATTCTTCTCTGCGTGGAAGACCCCTCGTGATCGGTGGCCGTAGTCGACGCGGTGTAGTCGCCTCTTGTAGTTACGAAGCACGCAAGTATGGCGTACACTCTGGTATGCCCATGCGTATGGCGCACCAGCTATGCCCAGACATCATGGTACTCAAAGGCGACATGGAATCGTACAGTAAATACAGCACCCTCATCACGGACATTGTCGCAGACAGTGCACCCCTATTTGAGAAAGCATCTATTGACGAGTTCTATGTTGATCTCACAGGTATGGACAAGCACATCGGCTGCTACAAGTGGTCTGTAGAATTGCGCCAGCGCATCATGCATGAAAGTGGCCTTCCCATTTCTTTTGGTCTATCCGTCAATAAGCTCATCTCTAAGATTGGCGCAGGCGAAGCTAAGCCCAATGGTATGCTCAAGATTTCCCCTGGCAGAGAAACTGACTTTATACATCCCCTTTCCGTTTCTAAGATTCCCTCTATCGGAAAAGCGACTTACAAGAAGCTCAGCTTTATGGGTGTACGTACCGTGCGGGTGTTGAGTGAGATTCCGGTGCGTTTGCTCCAGCGTGAGTTTGGCAAACACGGCAAAAGCATCTGGCAAAAAGCCAATGCTATTGATGAGCGCCCAGTAGTCCCTTACTCTGATAAGAAATCTATTTCTACCGAACGTACTTTTCAAGAAGATACCATAGACATCCCTAAACTCAAAAGCCTCCTCATGGGCATGGTCGAGAAGCTGTCTTTCGAGTTACGCGATATGCAAAAACTCACTGCTTGCATCACCGTCAAGATTCGCTACTCCGACTTCAACACTTATACACAACAGAAGCGCATCGCCTACACCGCCAATGACAAAAGCCTCATGCGTCTAGCCACCACCCTCTTCGACAAATTATATCAACGGCGCCAACTCGTGCGGCTTGTGGGTGTGCGCTTCAGTCATCTCGTATCAGGCAACTATCAGATCAATCTCTTTGACGACACCGAAGAAGAAATGCGCCTACTACAAACTATGGACGCCATCAAGCGCCGGTTTGGAGCTAAGGCCGTGGTGCGCGCTTCTGGAGTTTGAATTAATTATGAGTTATGAATGATGATTTATGGATTATGAGTTTTTTCTCAGTACTCTTGCTCTAGACTCAAAACTCTTGCTGAAATACTCTTGCTCTAGACTCACAACTC
>CALIEI010000058.1 GCA_938022165.1 uncultured Saprospiraceae bacterium
GCCATTTCTCTAGCACGAACAAAATTGAATTCTATTCCATCTTTCTTTATAGGATTTAGATAGCAAATCCAAGTATTTTGATAGTAAAAAGGGATTTTAAATCTATATTTTGCATCTAGGTTAAACTCCATACAAAGCCAATCATGAAGGAAATAGGTGATTTCTTTCTGCTGATTTTCAAGCGATTCCATATATGAATCAAGCATTCCCATGAGCTATTTCAAATGTTATTTAATTGAATTAATGCCAAATTACTCAAAAAACGGGCTTTTTCTTGTTCATTTCAACTTATCCCACTGAATAAAAAGCGAACTCCTTGTAGGTGGAATCGTATTAACATATATATATTTATGCTTATTTCAAATAATGACAACAGATACCAATTTTTCAGACCTAAAGACAGCTAAAACTGAAGTTCGTTCATTAGCGGATTTGCTTGAGGCTGAACTAAAGCAGGGCTTACATAAGGCTTGGTTGGCAGAGCAAGACGTACTGCACCTAGATGCCTTAGAGGATGCGCTGTATGTGGTGACGGCTCGGATCATGGATATAGGAGATTGTGCTATGAATGCCATTCAAAAAGAAAGCAAAGAATTGGCTTTTTTCAAAATCAATTATGAGTGGTCTGATACGGCAAAATCATTTCTAGTATTATGTAGGAATGTCATTTTTGAAGAACAGAAGGCATTGCTAAATGTGTCTGAAGGAGTAACTAGTATGGAAAACTATAAGCTCCTTAAGCAGAATTCAAAACAAGTTATCGAGGGTGCAGGAAGTGAATTAATATCCGAACTGAATAAAAGTTTAACAATAAAAGGTGATTATATCACTGAGGTTAATAAAATTAGCTTAAGAGCAAATCCTTGGCCTACTTATAAGCAGCAAATAGCGAGCATCCCAACACAAGCAGAAGCACTCGTCAAACAATTTAAAAATTTGTGGAACGCTTCAGGTTTATATGTTTTGGTCAAATCTAATATTCAAGATGACTTCGCTAATCAAAGAAATTATACTGACCAGTTTAAAGCAGCTGTGAATCAGATTGCATCTTCTTTAGAATTTGCAGAAGAGCTTGACATGAGTGAGGTAGTGAAAGATCTAAATGCTTTAAATGAGGAATTTCTATCTAATAGGTCTTTTCAAGACATGCAAAAAGACTTGGGTAATGATCTAAAAGGATTACCTAAAAAGGAGAAATATGTAATCAATGCTGCGCAGAAATTATCCTATGAAGAAATGGACTTAAAATCGCGTACTGTAGCATGGTTAGACTCAGAGATCCTACCACTATTAAATAACTTCTACGCTATAAGAGCCAATATCAAGAACCAATTCAATCTTAGTCTTTCGAATATCAAGAATCGAATGGTGGTAGAAAGAGAACAAGGTGTTGCCTTTGAAAAAGCGGACTTATTAAATGCGCTAAATACCTTTATAAAAAGGGTTGAGAAGTCAGAGCAACAAATATCTAATATTAAAGATGAGGTGGAGCAAAACTTAAATGATTTTGCCATCCATAAAATATACAATGGCAATTTCCTTATTCTATCTATAGCGTCTACTTTGAATCAGTACAATCAGACTGGCAAACAAAGATTTGAGGGCGTCAAAAACTGGATTACAAAAAAGGGAATTTTTGTAAAGCAATTTCAAGATAGTGTTGAAGAAGAAGAAAGACTAAGCCAATCCGAAAAATTGGTGCGTGTCATCAATGCAAGGGAACCGCGCACAGGTAGCAGCCATTATACCAATATGTTTAAAACTAGAGGATATATTGGCGCTTCATTCATGGTCGGCAGAAAATCTGAATTACAACATGTAAAATCTATTATTGATAATTGGCAGCTTGGATATCGAGGTGCCATTATGATCACGGGTACTCGATTTTCAGGAAAGACTTTATTAGCTGAGGTGATTTCGCAAAGGCATTTTACAGATAAAACAATAAAGCTTCAGGCGGGTAAAAAATTGCAAGTGGGCGGTCGACATATAGATCCTACTGGTAGCCTAAAAGAGCAACTTGACTTTGTAATCAAATATAGCTTACAGGAGAAAGTCCTTGTACTTATTGACAATCTTTATCAATGGCATGATGAAGATCATTCCTTATTGGAGAATGTTAGAGCTTTGGCAAAAATTATAGACCGCTATTCCAACAAGCTATTTTTTATGGTTTGTCTCAATAACTGGCAAAAAGAACGATTTAATGCGGCTTTAAATTTGGATAGCATATTTCAAGCTGAAATAAATACAGATACGGTAACGCTGGACGAATTGAATCAAGCGGTGTTGATTAGACATAGTGCTACGCATACGGAACTCGTTGATGAAAATGGTGAAGAAACTAACAATAAAAGTATTTATAATAAACTAAAAAACATCTACAATGCTACACAAGGCAATATCGGATCTAGTCTACTAAGATGGGCACAAGATATAGAGATGTACGATGAAGACAAGGTGAGGTACACTTATCAAGATTACACGGTACCGCACTTTTTGACTCCATCAAATAGTATATTAATAAAAACTATATTGATGTACGGGTCCACAAATGAGTACAACCTGAGAAGGCTATTTGGGCCTGCCTTTCAAACAGAATATAAACCCCTACTCCAAAGATTGATCAATGTTGGTGTTATCACGAGAAATATAAACGGTAAACTGGAAGTTAGAAAAACCATTATCAATGACATAGCTGCTTTATTGGCAGAAAATACCAATTTTACCTATTTAAAGAAAAGTAATTCGCAATAAAGTGACTGAAGAATATACAAACATACTCGCACTTTTAGACATTACCTGGGGTAGATGGATTATGATTAGTCTATTCGCCTTACTCGTATATTGGCTAATCCGTCTGCTTAAACATTGGCTAGAAAAGGCAAGTCTTTTAGGAGGCTGGAATTATCGAATTTACCGTCTAGTACTGAAAATATACATACTCTCAGAACCCTTATGCGCGCTGGTTATCATTGGAGGCTTTGTGCTAATCAATCCGATTGTCCATGGGATAATTGCTCTAGTAATCCTTTTATTGGGCTACAGTGTGATTAAAAGCTATTTCTCTGGCAAAGTGCTTCAAATGAGTTATGAATTCTTTGAGGGCCAAAAAATAAAGGTTAAAGAAAACGAAGGCATTATCCAAGAAATAGGTCGTACTTCACTAGTGCTACAAACCAAATTAGGTGCAGAACATATTTCATATGTGCAGCTTTTTGAAAATGGGTTTACACAACTAGAAGGTGCGAAAGTGGGTGGTTTGCAAGCCATTTATATTGATGGTGGAGCGCAAGAGGGTGTAACGATACAATCGATCAAGGATAAATTATGGGAAAGCCCATACTTAGATTGGTCTTTTACTCCAGAAATCGCATTGACCAATAAAGAAAACCAATTTGAAGTCAAGGTCTTATTACGTGAAAAACATCACCTAGAGGATTTAAAAAATTTGATCACAGAATGGGGCTATATGTGCCGCCTCAAAAATTAATACATTATGTTGTTTGCTTATAATGAATTGTTTCTAGCTGGTGCAAAGATTTTTGGACTTGAGCAATATTCTCTAATCATTGCTGCCTCCACTATAATTATAGTATCCTTCTATTTCGGATTGGTTTCTAAAAAAACAAACATTCCTTCTGTATTATTATTGATCGTGCTGGGGATTGGTCTAAAATTCATCCTAGATACCGTTACCGATGGTAAGGTAGATTTCCTACCCATCCTTGGTGTCTTAGGTACCGTGGGTTTGATTATGATTGTTTTAGAAGCCGCCCTGGAGCTAGAGCTAAAACCGGAAAAAGTAGTTCCCATCGTCAAAGCATTTGTTATTGCTATGATTGGTCTTATAGCCTCCATGGGCGCAGCAGCAGTTATTTTACAGTATTTTATTCCTGAGATGACTATGTTTCAAGCGCTGTTATACGCTACTCCATTGTCTATCTTATCTAGTGCTATCATCATTCCAAGTGTGAATGAACTCCGAGAAGACAAAAAAGAATTCCATATTTATGAAAGTACATTTTCAGATATATTAGGCATCATCGTATTCTTTTATCTAGAAGGATCTCTTAAGGAAGACGGACCGGGCCTAGCTAGCTATTCCCTAAGTATTGTGATCACCATTATTGCTTCGCTCATTGTGAGCTATATTTTGATTCTCATATTTCAGAATATCAAGAGTCATACTAAGCTTTTTCTGCTCCTTGCTACCCTATTATTACTATACGCTTTAGGTAAGAAACTACAT
>CALIEI010000059.1 GCA_938022165.1 uncultured Saprospiraceae bacterium
GGAATCCATTTACCACTTATGGAGAAAATATAAGTATATTCAATTTTACTTTTGAGAAAAAATTAAAAAAAATTGGATTTAAATATTCTAGTGGAGTAGCAAGCACAGTCATCGACGAAGCCTCTTCCTTTAACTATATCAACCCTTTTGTCAAACAATTACACGACTCCATCAGCGAAGAAAAAGCAGATGGAAATAGCGCAATTTTTGAGGAATTAGTCAACTTAGGTAATGAAAACTACTTTAATGATAGAAGGTTTGTACAAGGGAGCGACACGGATATAAAAGTTGAACCAAGTATTTCTTTTTTCCCAACAAAAAATATAGAAATTCTTACTGGAGCAAATGTAAACGTACTAATCAATAATTTTTATAGTGACAGGAATTTATTGCCAGCATCAAATGGAGCAAGAATACTGATTAATACAAATTTATTTGCTAGAGCTTACTTGAAATTTGAAAAAATTAATTTCATTTTCACTTTAAATCGATTTAATAATTTTGAAATAGTTAGTAGTTCTAGCGGGTCAAGAAGAAAACTTCTTCCACAGATGTCTAGCTTATATAAAATCAATCCAAACTTAAGATTAAGGGCTTCCTTCTCTAGTTCATACTTGATCCCTTCAACATACTGGCGAGATAGAAGCGAAAGAATTAGCAAAGTAGATGTTCCTATTCAAATAAACAGAAATGAGATCTTCGAACTTAATCCACAAGAGACAAAATTTACGGAAATAGGACTTGCATGGGAAATCAACAAAACCCTTAAAACGGATTTTTCTTTTTTCAGCTCATCAAATTCTAATCTAATTAACTTCATAACTAGAGAAGATGATAACGCCATTTACTTTGGTTACGACAACAGTGCTGGACTGTCATCCAGTGTGAACGGCTTGAAATTCTCATTAGAATCAAATGGCATAGGTAACAATTTACACTTAAATATTAAGTCGCATTTTACTTACTATTTTGGTAATCAAGATTTACTAAGTGGAGAAACTTTGAATGCTATACTAGCACAACCCAAATACATTGGGCAGCTCAACCTTTCTTTTAAAGTTTTAAAGAAAATGTTCATTACTATGGACCATGTGTTTGTAGGTGGATACGCATCAAGAAATATAAGATCATTGTCAGAATACAATCAACAACTGGAATCTGACTTTTTTGCTAAACCAACATGGTCCATGAATATTGGTGCCACTATAGATCTAAGCAACAACTTTCGTATATTTTTTAAAGCCAGTAATTTCAACAACAATTTTATTCCTGGAATAAGTGCTACAGGAGCACCTGATGATCTACCTGTCAATATACAAAGAAGCATTTTTGCAACAATTGGAGTAAGTTATACACTTGAATAAAGAATGGGTTATAAACAAAGACATATAACTAAATACAGAAACGCTTACAGCAAGAAGCGCTATATAGCGCATCTTATTTTATTAAGCATATTACCTACTTTTTTATTTGGTCAAGCTAAATCTACTACAAATCACATTGAGGAATTAATTCTTAGTAATCAGATTGACTCCATACAACTGGCCCTCAAACTATCGAAAGAGAAGAATGAACCAGCTCTAATAGAGAAATCACTAGGCAGTATTATTGATTATCACTTAAAAATTCAAGACTTTAATTCAGCAATCCTTTTTCAGCTGCAACTTGAGTCGCATTTTTCAAAAAATCCAGACAAGCAAAAAGAAGCGAATCTATACTTGTCGATGGGTACAACATATTTAGAAGAAAAGTATCCAGAAAAGGCTTTGCAGTACTTGTTAAAATCAGAACCATATCTACCTAAAAGTAAAAGCCAATTCTTATATGATAAAATAGTTACTTCTTACAATACAATTGGAAAAATAGACAGTGCTCTCATTTATCTTCATAAACGGGTAAGGCTATATGAAGGGAAAGATAAAATTAATAAATCCATTCAGGTGAGACAGAAAATAGCTTCTTTACTTGCAGAATCAGGCCGGCACCAAAAAGCACTAGATCAAAATTTTCTTCTCAAGGATATAGCTAAACAAACAAGTAATCAAAACTTGGAGGCCAATATTGCAAACAATATTGGCAATAACTATAATGCGCTGAAAGATCACAAAGAGGCACTTAAGTATTTTGAATTAGCAGAAAAGACGAATAAGAAGAAAAACTACTTAGATCAATCTGTTTTGTTCACAAACATGGGTATCGTCCACAGTAATTTAGGGGACATGAAAAATGCCATTCGTTATCTTTTAAAATCAGAAAAAGAATTGATGAAAAGGAAAGAGAAGGCTGCTCTTTCAAATCTATATCATTTAATGTCTACGATTTATTATACAAACGGAGATATTCATAACGCTCTAAGTTATTCCATTCAATCTATAGATTTAGCCAAAATGGTTGGAGATCGTGAAAGCCTCAAAGAAAACTACCTAACATCAGCATTGATCTATCAAGATATGTATGAATACGAAAAGGCACTTTCATCATATCAAAATCACTTAAATGTTAGGGACTCTATTCTTCTTGAAGAAAGACTTGAAAAACAATCTATAATTCAACAAAAAAATCAGCTTGAAAAATCAGAGAAAGAACTCAAACTGCTATTAGCGAATCAAGAGGTGCAAAATTTGATTATCAATCAATTGGAACTTGAAAAGGAGAAACTTAATCTTTCGAGTGAGACATTGAAACTAGAAGCCGCTAGAAAAGCATCTGAGCTAGAGTTGCTTAAAAAAGAGCAGGAGATCACTGATTCAAAGTTTAGAAATCAAGAACTTGTAGCACAACAAGCTAAACAAGAATTAGCTTTAAGCGAGCAAAAATTAAATAACCAAATAGCTATTCAAAAATTAAATGAAGCCAAGCAAAAAGAAAAATTAGCGAAAGTAGAATTAGAAAAAAACGAAGCGCTTAAAAAAGAAAGAGAAAAGGAAATTTCAATTCTTACCCTTGATAAAGAAATACTGACAAAAGACAAATTGCTACTTACTAATGAGCAGCGAATAAACCAACTTCAATTGACACAAGATGCTGCCTTTAGAAATACTGCTTATATCGTTGGTGGATTACTAAGTGCAATTGGGTTGATATTTTTATATGGTTTTTTAAACTTTCGAAGAAAGAATCAACTTTTGGGTAAACAAAAAAATGAGATAGAGCAGCAGAAAAAAGAGATTGAAGACAGCAATCATTTAATTGCTGAAGAGAAATCCAAATCTGATGCGCTATTGTTGAACATACTACCAAAGGAGACTGCCACAGAATTAAAAGAGTCGGGCATCGCTACTCCAAAGGAATACAAAGAAGTATCCGTCTTGTTTACCGACTTTAGCAAATTTACCAACCTTTCGGAGGGATTATCCGCAGATGAGTTGATCGCCGAATTAAACCAATACTTTTTAGCATTTGATGAAATTTGTGAAAAATACAATATCGAAAAAATAAAAACTATTGGGGATTCTTATATGTGTGCCAGTGGTTTGCCTATCGAAAGCCGTACACATGCTTTAGACTTGGTTGCCGCCGCCAAAGAAATGCAAGCCTTCGTCGCCAATAATAATCAAAAGAGAAAGGCATTAAATTTAGCCCCTTGGGAAATGAGAGCCGGCATTCACTCCGGGCCTGTCATTGCAGGTGTTGTAGGGAGTAAAAAATTTACCTATGACATCTGGGGAGATACCGTTAATACCGCTAGCCGAATGGAATCTGCCGGAGCACTTGGTCAAATTAATATATCTTCAACAACTTACGAATTGGTTAAACACAAAGTAGCTTGCACCAACAGAGGAAAAATAGAGGCAAAAAATAAAGGCTTGCTAGAAATGTATCAAGTCGATATGGATTAGCCTTAAATAAACTAATTTTGTCTTATCCCTCTAATTTTGCCTTCCGAAACTGTACCTTGCTAGCAAATAGAAATCATCATGACAAAGGACTGCAATGGTAATGAATTGAAGAATGGAGACGCTGTAATGCTAAATAGAGACCTCAAACTAAAGGGCACTAAGACCAATCTAAAGAGAGGAACTGTCTTCAAAAACATTACCATTCTAGAAGATGATGAGCAAAATATCGAATGCAGATCTGGCAAATCAACACTAGTATTAAAAACGCAGTACTTAAAGAAAAAGTAAATTGATTACCGGATATGAAAAAGGTATTATACTTCTTTTTGAGTTTTATTGCTATCCTAGTTTTGGCATACTTCTTAGGACCAAGGCCTGACTTTCCTGAATTAGATTTTAGTATTGCACCCTTAGAGATTCCAGTTGATGAAATTGACAACTTTGTAGCCAATGTAGATAAGAATGCCTCGAAACTAAAACCGGAAAACGAATCTAAAATCATCTGGGCTGATAGTACAAAACAAAAAACGGAGTACGCTATAGTTTACTTGCACGGATTTTCTGCATCACCAAAAGAGGGAGATCCGATTCATACCAGTTTTGCAAAGAAGTATGGGATGAATCTCTACACCCCTTTACTTGCACAGCATGGCGTCGACGACAAAGAGTCCTTCAAAACCTTAACGCCAAAAATGTTAGTGGACGATGCCAAAGAGGCTATCGCTATCGGTAATATAATTGGTGAAAAAGTTATAGTCATGTCTTGCTCTACTGGAGGCACACTATCCATCCCGCTGTGCGCAGAGAATCCGGACATGATAGATGCATTGGTCATGTACTCTCCTAATTTTGCACTTTTTGATCCTAGGGGGAAGTTATTATCTGGACCATGGGGACTTCAAATAGCCAGAAAGATACGAGGATCTAATTATAGGCAAATACCACTCCCGCCCTCTTGTAATGGGTACTGGACTATGGAGTACAGACTAGAGGGCCTCGTTGCGCTGCAGTCTCTTATAGACAACACCATGAAAGAGGAGTATTTTAAAAAAATTGACGACCCTATCTATGCTGCTTATTATTATGAGAGTGAAGAAAGGCAGGACAAAACCATATCCGTTAAAGCAATCCAAGATTTTATTAGCCTAGTGGCCACGCCAAAAGACAAGTTAGTGGTAGAATCTATACCTAGCACTAGAGCACATGTCATGACCTCCTCGCTGCAATGCAAAGACATACCAACTGTACAAAGAGAGCTAGATGATTTTACTGAGTCTGTGTTGGGGTTAAGTATGCAATAAATCTAGACTTATAAATGCTTGATTCGTTTATCCACGTCACTCCTCTTTAAATCACATAATTCAAAACTAATAAAGTGAAAATAATATTTGAAAACAGTATGCACATTAGAAACCTAGCGTCGGAACAAAGAAATAGAAACTAGCTAATCAACCTAATCTTGAAAAATATAATGTCTACAACTACTTCCTAAAATTAGAGGAGAGTTTGTTCAACGGTTTGTATAAGCATAATGAGAGAATAACATACTATGGATTTTGGATTGTAACCAAATTTACAAACACAAAACAGCTAATATTATTAGATATAAACTCTTATTATGCCTATACAGTACTACATGTTTTTACTTCTAATTCAAGTCACTAACTAATACGTCCCATTCATTAAATTGTCCACCGTTATCAGTTCCTTCATTTCCATAGATGATATACATTTTACCATTGAAAATGCACATTTGATGTATAGTATCAAAACCACTTGCATTAGTTAAATTCGACGCTAATTCTTGGTACGTATTATCTAAAGTATTAAATACACCAATGGTTGATTCTCTACCAATTAGCAAACCACTGGAATCCGTTACATTTATAAGCCCAGCAACATAAATTAAATTTTGAAATTTTTGTACAAATGTAAAGTTAATGTCTTTATTCATTTGAAACGTTTCGATAGAAGAAGGGTTATCTATACTCACTTTGTAAATTGTGTTTGTACCTGTACCAAAACCCATTTCACTACCCCCAAAAACATACATATAATCATTTACAATAGTACCTCTAGCGCCACTTCTTGGCTCTGGCAAAGTGGTAAAATCCGTTAATGTTTGTGATTCTAAATTCCATTTAAATATTTTGTTATTTTCAACATCGCTCACATCTCCTCCAATTAAATAGGCATCATCATCCAAAACTGAAATACCAAATCTAGTAAGTACTTTGCCATGATTTACAGTGGATGGATTGAGACTTAAATCCAAATCATAAGTGTTTACACGCTGTCCGCCGATTACTATCAACTGGTTATCAACAATATGCAATTGTTTAGATACAAAATCAGATTTGTAAAAGAGCCTTTCACTTACAGTGTTGCTTGAAATATCAAACTTAAAAATTCTTTCTGGGTTTACATTAGCTACGCTTAGCCCCTCTTCTCTTGTAACTATGAAAAAACTATTATCTGCATAAGAGCCAATCATTCCTGGTGCCCATCTCGAAATACTATTGCTTTCAAAAGTGAAGGCAGAACTAAAATTCAAGCCTGATTGGGAAGCAGTTTTATAATCTGCTTGTGTTTTTTCAACAAGTGTAAAGTCAAATACCGTATTGTCCTCATTTGTAATTGTAGCACTGACGCTATCATCATCATTTACTTGAAATACACAGTTACCAAAATCTGCTTCAACTACCGTACTGCTTCCGTTTTGATAACTAAACGAAGTCTTAATTGAAGCAACATATTTGTCTAATAAAGTCTCTTGACTATTTGATGCATTTGTTTGAATTTCAAAGCCTTGTCGCCACTCCAATGTACCATTCTCTGTTGTACCTCCAAAAATAAATTCGTCATCAACTACATTAAAGTTTTGACTAATATCAATTTCTGAATTTTGATTGGTTAATGTAGCTTGACTAATTCTCCAAGTTTTAGTAACTCCAGAAGAAGTCAAAGCTATTGTTGTTTCGTCACGAAGTTCGTTCAAAGCTGACTCAGGTAGACTAGTTGTTATATCATCATCGTTATTACACGATAAGAATACCAAAACAAGTAATACAGTTAAAAAGAAATTTGTTTTCATTGTTAAAATTTTTTGATTAAAAATAACGGGGAGTAATGCTCAATTCAATACCATAGAATGCCTAGCGTCGAAACTTAGAAATAAAGACTTACTGGTCAAACAGATCAGAATAAAAATATCTAAAGCTAATTTTTAAAATTACCATTAAGTATAATCTTTGAATCTTCAAGCAAAGCATTCAGATAAGATTGTAGATTTTGAAATTCTGGTTTTGAAAGATAATTAAAGTGAAGTTTACACAATTGCGGAAGACCTTCACTGTTCTTTATTTTAACAACAAGTACATATGCTTTACCTCGCTCCAATTCGACACGTTCATCATTATTACTCCATAATTGATTAAGATGTAATATCTGGTATCGAACATTCCTATCCGTCCATATAGCATCTTCTTGACCCTCTTCAAGGATGGATATTTCTTCCAAAGTATGCTCAGTTTTCCATGACAGGTAGTAATCATCAATTTCCGCTATAATTAAACTATCCTTTTGATTAAATATAAATTCTTGTCTATTACTTTTAAGCAAAGCATCATTCCCTATTATTACAGTTTTACTACCTGAAAAAAATGAAGCAATTTGATTTAAAATACTAGTAGACTCTTGAATAAATCCGACCTCATACTTCTCCCATACAGAAGACATTTTTTCTTTGGACTCTTTCATCATCCAAAATTCACCAGTTCTTTTTTGTGTTTCAATATTAAACACTTTAAGCTTTATGTTTACATCACTGATATTCTCTAAAATCAACAGTTTAGGATCTGCACACTCAATTAGACACCCTCCTCCAGAACGTATAAATGTAGGGAGCATATATTCTTGACCCGAAGAAAAATCATGAATCTTTAATGCATCTTCCACGCTACACTGAATTGCATATTTATTATTTTGACTAATTAAATTCAGGGAATAAAATTGAAGTAGTAGCAGAAAAGAAAAATAGAGTTTATTCATTTGCATTTAAATTTAAAAGAAACTATCGTAATAACTATATAAAAGAAATTTATGCTGAAAGACCAGCAAGGAAAAACCTAATGACAGTTTAATGTGCCAGGTAACAAAGAAAATGATAGCAACAAAATGGAAAAAAAGTATACTTAGAATCAAATTAAAAAAGAAGATTATAATAGCGTTATATCTATCGTTTCGGTCTTTTCTAAAATTAGAAATTATAAACCATGCTATAATAAAATTTATCAAAAATAAAATACTCCATGGACTAGGCTGTATATCTATATCAGCAACAAGATTTAAATATGCATTTGCAAGTAACAATACGCCACTCAAATCTGACTGGACAGGTGTAACAAATTTATCAATGTTTTTACCATACTTGGTATAGTGATCATCAAACAATCCAATAAATACAATCTTATTCTCAACCAAATTTTCTAAATATTCTAATGGTAAATTTCCAGATAAAATATCAGCTGCCTCATATACAAGGACAGCTCTTTCTTCACCAATAATATCTTTGTTTCTTAAAATAAATAGAAGCTCTTTAATTTCATATGGGTTCGATGAAAATTCAAGTTGCTGGGTTTCGAATAAAATATATGGTATGGACTTATACTGATCATCATCAAATTTGTACTTAAAATAACGGTTACTATAAGTAATCGGATCCGTAAACGATGTTGTATATCCAGTTTGACAATCTCCAAAATGAGGCATGCTAGTTTTGACTTGCGAGGCATCAAGAGGAAATCCTATATTATTAGCCTCTAATTTGCTATCTAACTCAAAAGTCAAGGGCAAAACCAACTTACTTTTTAAACTACCTAATGCTGCATCTAAGTTTTGATTTTTAGTATAATTCTTTTCATAAGCATAGTCCAAAAAGAGAGCATCATATCCATCTTGTACAATCTTTATTTTCTCAAGTAAATATGCTAATGAATCTTGCTGTAATCGATCATTCTCTTTGTCAAAAAAAGAAGATCCAAGATTAATGAAAAGTAGTTTATCGATTTCGTTTTTATAGTGTGAAAACAAAATATTTGATTTACTATCAATAGTAAATTTTTGTTGGAGACTATCATATAATTTATCTTCTAATGAAACTCCTACAGGCAAATGAGAGAAAAGAAAAGTAAGTAATAAAACTAATAAGCCATAGAGAAAAGCAAACAAAAGCTTTTGCAAATAAAGAGGTACTTCTTTATAGTTCCAATCTGCTTTCATCTTGTTAATGTTCTACTGCATTAACTTCAAGTATAACAGGGACTACATAATGATTATCCGTCTTCAAGGCGGCTTCAAATTTCATAGAGTCAGTATCATACTTTACATTTGAGTAAGGAATCAAAATATCTCCTAAAACACTTGTAACTCGACTGTAAAATTTTGACTGTTCACTATCTCTAATAGCCTTTGCCTTAACATTAAAGTCATCTATAGGCTGGTTACTATAAAGTACAAGCAGATAATTTTTGCCTGAGGTTTCTAGCTTTAAGGCTCTTTCATCTCCTGGTATAACTATTTCCGCATAATCACTAGGGATATAGTTAGCCACTGGAATATTGTTTTCGGATTCTCTTGGCCAATGCACATTCAAGTGATTATCAGAATCAATACTACAGACATAAACATAATTTCCCTCTGGTACATTTGCAGCATTTAACTGGAATAGATCTCCCACACTCCATTTATTTGCTTCCATTACATAGATGGAATCTCTAAGCTCAACAGAAACACTCCCAAATTCCAGTATTTTACCTCCTTTAATATTTTTCAAGTATCCATTTTCTTCATTTTTTTTGTATCCAATTAGATTTTTGAAATCAAATGTTCCTGCCAAAGTAGAAGAATAATCACCCTCTAGTTTATTTATTGTTTGTTCTTTTTTTTCAGATTCGCTTTTCTCTATCACGGTTTTTTTATCATCTAAAATGATTTGATAACCATAGAGCGCATTTTTATCGAAAACGTCATAGGGTATCCAAACAAATCCATCATCAGCTCCCCAGTTAGACCCCCAACTATTCATAACCTCAAAGGCCTGCAACACATCATCATAGCCAATGACACACATAGCATGCCCTCCTATATTATTTGCGCCTTCATCTTGCTCCCAGATTTCCTGATTTAAGGTTAAAAAATCTTGCGAAATATTTACTCCAACTATTACAGGCTTATTTGCAGCAAGAGATTTTTTAACTTTATCAATTTTGACTTTTTGATTATCAAGAATTGAATACACCGCGGCATATTCTTTGATTCGCATGAAATTATGCCTTTGTGCAAAATTTAAGGGAGGTAAAGTATCGCAAGTATTAATACTAAAATCGCCATCAAAGCAATCACCATTAACCTTCAAGAACTCTAAAGCTTGATGTAAAAAAGCACCTGAATTGCAATCGTCATTTATTTTTATATTATTATAAATATATAAAGCCGAGTGGGCAAGTTCATTTATTTTTGCTTGATCAACGATACTATCACGAACAGCTCGACTTATTGTCAAAGCAGCATAACCACTAGCCCAACCCGTACATGAACCAATTGCTCCTTGATCTCCAACTTTAGGCGCGAAAGGACGCAAAGAATACGAGATTGGGACATTATTGTATTTTCCACCACTATATACAGGTAGATGAGGAACTTGATTATACGCATCATTATTTAAAAGCAAACCTGTACTTTGTTGCGCGTTTAGAAACTCAAGCCCAAATAGAAAAAATAAGAGTATGAATTTTTTGTATGAAATATCCTTATTCATTATTTATTTCTCTTTTTATCTTTCTTACTCTCCTTCTTTATTTTTTTCTTCTTGCTTTCTTCCGTAGACTTTTTAATAGCTAAGCGTAATCCAACAAAAACTTGATTACCTTTTGTACTCTCAATATTCTTCACCAAAGAAGGAACATCTCTAACTCCAAAAGAGAATGGCCCAAGTCGAGTTGCGAATCCAAAATTTAATTCGGATTCAAATGTAATTGGAAAGTAAACTCCAATTTTTTGTTTTTCAACTCTAGGTGTTATTTGTAAAAATGAAGGAGAACGAATCTGCAAAGAGTCTTCTTTATTATTCCCACTATCATACAAGGCATGGAGAAATATTCCTTTATAAATCTGATAGTCCGCTTGCAAAGTAAATCTAGTAGGAAGTGAATAGGTGCGAGCTTGATTGTTATTCACAATATCAGATGATGATGTCAAAAGTGCTCTGACGACTGATACATCATCATCAATTTCATTTATAGCAAATTGAGGGTTTTGAATAGTTGTTATTCCGCCAGAGAACAAATCCTCGCCTGGAGAATTTAGTTCTCCATAGTCTAATAAAGCTAATCCAACACTTAATTTATAGTTGTATTTTGCATTGGCATCGGCGTAATGTTTATTTGGTCGCCAATTATAAATAATGCCAAAGTCATAGGCAAGATCAAAATTCTCAGGATCAAACATATTATTTCCTGAAAATGTAAAATCTATATTTGAATTAGCAATATCAATAAGTTGAGACTCCTCCAGGCGCACATTGAGATTATCTGAATTAATGTAAGCGCTATTTATAGAATGCAGGAATTTCACTCTTGCCGATGCTTTTACCTGATGATAAGTTTTATCAAATACTATTAATCCATAGGATAAACTTGTCTCAGTCCATGCATTACTTAGGAATCGTAAGTTTGAGTTGCCTAATTCAGAACCTATAAGTTCTTCATCATTAAAATTATCTAGAATCAAATTAGCTAATTGGGGATTAAAATTATTAGCCTCCACATTAGCTCTGCCATCCACTGTAAGTGAAACTGCATGTTTTTGTTTTCCGAATTGAAACGCAAAAGACATACCTCTAACCAAAGCGTTAATGTTTCCACTTAATGGTAAATTATTTGAGGTATCAAAAATATCACTATCTTCTTGAAGTGATAAATACTGTTGGCTATTTAGAGCAAGAGAAGAAGACACAAATTGAATTTCCAGCTTGTACTTTCCAGCAACTATATTGGCTGGATTTTGATTTATTGAATACAGCCCGGCAAATGCACTAGAATTTACACCTGTGAAATGTTGTGCGTTTAATATAGCTACACCAAGAAACAAAAACTGAAGAATTGAGAATATAATACGCATGATTATTGTAATTAAATTATTGAAGAGACTACTAATTATTCCTATTATTAGAATATTTAAATATTTCAAGATTTGGATCCAATGTATTTACCATTTGGGGTACTTGAACGGGATATTGAACAGATTCGTTAAGATCAGGAATAGCACCTTCCAGATATTGATATAGCTCCTCAATTGAAATAAGACCATTAGCATTAGAGTCTGCTCTACCTTTAGTCAACCCATCAACAATAGACTCTGTAAATGAACCATTTTGCCAATCTTCATGCTCCCATGAGGGCTCTTCACCGCTAGAGGTTATCATAGTCCATCCGTCTTGAATCTTTAATAAATTTTGTAGCGCTTTCTGAACAGCAACCGATTGGTTATCTTTCATTGCAACTAATAAATCAGGATTAGCTACACCACTATGACATGCATCAATAAAAAGTAATTTTTTACATGGAAGATTCTCTAATCTTTGTTGTATATCTTTAATACTAACAGAAGTAGCGTCTCTATCTACAATATCATAATCTGAACCCTGAATACAAAAACTCCCGTCCTCTCGCACAACACCATGTGATGAAAAGAAAACCATAATCATGTCTCTTTCACCGATGAATCGATTCTTACTTAATCTAGACATTTCTAATTTAATCCTAGATGCGGTTGCTTCCTCTCCAAGTAGTCGCCTAACGCTAACTTTCTCATATAAATCATGATCTTCAAAAAGATCCCCAAAATCTTCAGCATCATTTTCGGTAAACTTTAGATCAACATGTTGTGCACCTATAGAAAGTACAAATAGCTTGATTTTTTGTGGCTCAAACTGAACTTTAAAATTATTTGAGGTTGCAATTGTTTTACCATCTACTTCACAATGCAACTGTAGATAATAAGTGCCGCCTTTTGTAAAATTTACCTTATTTGAAAAATTATAGTACTTGAGTTCGCCGCTACCTGCGTCTAACTCTTCTAAATTAACTTCCCCAAACTTGCCGCCTCTATTTCCATTTATACTCAACCAGAAGTTATCTTCTTTCAAATCCAATTCAGATTCAATTTCGATGTTCATCTCAAATGTATTATCACTTAAGGTGAACACCTTATCTCGGTATCTTTTCTCACTGGGAGTGTGCCATACTATATCAATTTGATCATTTTCAACAACTGGATCTGGCATATATTCATCAGAAAGTTCATTTTCACCGTCATTATTTGTGAAGTCTTGATCACTCAAAATATTATTATCTATAGCAGAGTTAGTAATATCAGATCCAGACAGCCAAATGTTTGAACTCTGATCAATTGAGGTCGTAAAAATATATTCGTTATTAGCTGACAACCCAACATCAGTTATTCGATCTTCATGTCCTAGTAATATTTCTACTACTTCGCTAGTTTTTATATCCCATATTCGAGCAGTTTTATCTTCAGAACTACTAACAACAAATTGACCATTATCAGAAAAAGCTACCCCTGTTACAGGTTTGGTATGTCCTTCAAATTTTTTTAATTTTTCACCTGTTTGAAAATCCCATAACACTATATTTTTATCCCATCCACCAGACACCATATATTTTTCATCAGGGGATACATCCAAGGAGGTAATAAAAGTTTTATGGCCGATGAAACTACGTTGCTCTTCTTGGCTAGTAATGTCCCATACTTTAATTGTTTTATCCTCAGAGCACGTAACAATTTGATTTTCATCATTCAACAATTCAATATCAGTGATGAAATTTTTGTGTGCTTTGATCATTCCTTTCTTTGTACCGCTAGCAACATCCCAAATGCGAATAAATTTATCTTCACCAACAGCAAAAAGTAGGTCTCCTTTTTTTGAAAATTGCAGAACATTAATTGGTGTAGATTTTCCCTCCATAACCCTTACCTTATCAATATCATTTGCATTAAATATTTTAACTGTTTTATCGCTAGAACCAGTTGCAAAGTATTTTTTGTCAGGTGAAATAGCAATTGCTGTGACCTCACTATTGTGTGCACTAAAAAGTTGAATTGTATTTCCAGAATTAATATTCCAACGCTTTACATTTCCATCAGCTAAGCCCGTTAGCAATTCATTCTTTTTATAAAAAACACCACATAACATTTCTGATTTTTTGTTTTGATAGGTACGAATTGTTTTACCAAATGAAGTTTCCCACAACTTCATCGTTCCATCTTTTGATGTGGTAATTACCCTTTCATTATCATCAGCAATAGATACAGAAAACACACTTCCTTCATGATCCTTGTAGTGAAAATCTTTTTCTTTTTTTCTCATATCCCACAAAATTGCAGAATTGTCATATGAGCTAGAAATTAACCATTTACTATTCTTAGAAAAAGAAAGGTCAGATATAGGCAAAGCATGATCAGTAAACTCATGAATCAGCCTCCCGCTTTTTGGTAACCATATCTTAATTATTTTATCGCTTGATCCGGTTGCAACCTCATCATAAGAGGAAACATCAACGGAAGTAACAGGACCACTATGCCCCAGTAAAGTGCTTATTGCTTTACCTGAATTTGCATCCCAAACCCTACCCGTTCTATCTTTAGAACCAGAAACAATATACTCTCCTTTCGGAGAGATGGCAACACTTGTGATTTGATCAGTATGCCCCTTAAAGGTATTAACTGGACGGCTTGAATTAATCTTCCATTGAATCAATAACTGATCAGCTGATCCAGAAACAACCATATTATGCTTTACAGAAATATCAACAGAGGTTACAGCGTTGGTATGTTTTCGATAAGTACGGACCACTTCACCGGTATCGAAGTTCCATATCTTAGCTGTAAAATCTTCAGAACCACTAACTAACAATTTTTGATCTTCAGAAAAAGCCAAACAAAGTATATTCCCATCATGCCCCTTAAATGAATTTATTATCTTAGAAGAGTTTGTATCCCAAATTTGTATTTCTGGACCAACTGCCGATGCAATGAATTTGCCATTAGGTGAAATTACAGCAGTACTTGTAGAATTAAACCCTAATTTCACAACAGGATTCTCAGTGATAATTTGACTTCTGCCTATTACTGCAAAACAAAGCAATAAGCAAAGTATAGTGATATGTTTCATTTTATATTGAGGTTACAATTTATCAAAGAAGCAATAAAGCTCTATGTATATTATAGATTCTTCATCTGGAGAAATAGTTGACATACCGAATAATTGCAAACACAACTAAAACGTTAAAACCAAATATTTATCTTAATTCAATTAAATGTGACAAGCCAAAATAGAACATCAATGAAATATTCCTATGACCATCAAATCTATATCGGCTGGGAAGTGTAGATTAATTTACATTAATCTTTATAGGGGGTAATCCTTCAACTATATATTTGACTTTTGTAAATCTTCATGCTGCATTTTTGTAAAAAATTCCCTTTCTGTGATTTATAATCTTTTATCAAACAATCGTTGAATATTACTTTTCAAAAGTAGAGAATTTCAAGAATGTATGATATCCCCTCATGAGGGGATATTGTAATTGGCTTGTTATGTGATTTTTTTAAGCCGCAATAAATAAAGAGTAAAATAATCTCACCTCCTTTTACGTCCTTTTCGCTTTTTCACTATCTTATAGATGAAAGTGATTCACATAACCAAACAAGGGAAAACAAACTTTGAATGATCCTCATTACATAGCCAATTTGGTAAAGATGCTCAGGAAGAATGATGTAATGGCTATGCGATCATTATACGAAACGCATGCTAAACAAATGTTAGCGACTAGCCTGCGCATCACCAACAACCAGAATGATGCGGAGGACATCATACAAGAAGCTTTCATACAGTCTTTTCAAAAGATATCACAATTAAAAAGCGACGATAAGTATAGTGCTTGGTTGAAGCGAATGGTTACAAACAAAAGTTTACAACTGATAAAAAACAGAATCACCTTTAGTGAGATCTCTGAAGCCATTGATGTGCATCAAGAGGAAGATATAGATCATTGGTATAAAGACATCACTTTCGATAAAATAAAAGAGGAATTACAAAATCTACCTATAGGATGTAGAACCATATTTTCATTATATCTACTAGAAGGCTATAAGCATAAGGAAATAGCAGCAGAGCTCGAGATTTCTATTTCCAACTCAAAAAGCCAATATAGATATGCATTGAAATTATTGAGAGAAAAATTACAACAGCGCACTTATGAATGATTTTGAAAAACACTTGCTTGACAACAAGAAGCAACTAGAACCTAAAGAAGTAGATTCTGCAGTATGGCTATCTATTGAGAACGCTATGCTGAAGGATAAAAATAAAAACTATAAAAATTACGTGAAGCTTGCTTTAGTGATTTTGCTTGCGACTATAGGTGCAGGCATTTACTTCTATGCAACACAGAAAGAAAAGCCTTTGAATGAAGAAAGAATATTGGCAGATTTAAATTTATCAAGCCACAAATTCACCAAACAAGTAAACATGAAAAAAGAGCAGCTTGCAAAGGCAACTGTTCCGCAAGATAGAATTGAAGATTTCCAAATACTGTTGCAACAATTAGAATTCATGGATGGACAGTTTCAAGACTATCGGACATATATCGAGGAGAATGGCTATCAAGAATTTATCGGTGAGCAAATTCTTAACTTTTACACATCTAAAATTAAACTCTTGGACAAAATTCAGTCTGAAGTAGAAAAAATAAATTATTATGAAAATAAGAATCCGTCAAATAGCAAAAAAGTCAATATCCAGATTTAAAATATTATTTTTAACTGGCTGCATATTTTCAGCATATGCAAGAGGTACTGCTCAAAGCACTCAGGTTTACAAAAGCGAAATCGAAGTTAAAGAAGGCGTAAACATTGAATCCAATTTACCCACCTCTATAGAAATCCGAATCAATGGAACAGTAACCACTAATAACACGAAGGACAGTTATAATATTGAAGGAAAAAACGGAGATGTAAGACTAAATATCCTTAAGGATCTAGAGATAGAAACTTGGAACAAGAATATAGTCAAGCAGAAAACAGAAGTAATTGTCAAGGCCGCCAGTAAAGACATCGAAGTCAATTTTTTAAAAGCACTAAATCTATCTTTAAAGGAGAAAGCGGGTAAAAAAGTAATTATTGACACTAACCTAGATATTGAAAGCTTCGAGATGGAAAATGGATTTTTCAAAGCTGACGATTGCGAGATAAAACTAAAAAACGGAAAGAAATTTAAGATAGAATACTTAGAGCTATCCTCTTATTTAACAGTCCCAGAGAAAAGTAACTTATCTATAAAAGGATCAAATTATGGCACCATTAGATTGGGAGAATTAAATGGTGATCTAGATTTAGAATTAAAATACACAGAAGTATACGGGCTAGGTGTAAAAAGACTGAAAGGTAGCTTACAATGGTGTTATAATGTCATCTTTGAGAAGGTAGCCATGGCAGATTTAAGCTCTACGAATTCATATGTCAAGATTAAAAATCTCGGTGGAGCAAACATCGGTTCGCTAGCACTAAATGATGCGGGTGATCTCTTTACTATGAAGTATAAATCATCCAACTCAGCCCAAACAACCTATGAGTTTGGTACCGTTGGGCTTCTCCAAGTTAGCAATTCAAACAATGATGAGTTCATTGCCGACGAAGTAGGAATGATAGAAGTAAAAAAAACTAAGTATTCCGATTTCAATATAAAAAGGCTAAACGCTTCTCTGCTTGTAGACGCAAAAAACACGAATATCGGTATTGATGAAATTGGTAAGCAGTTTATTTCCATTGACATCAAAAACACACTAAGCACCATTGATCTTGGATTCGAAGAAGGCACTAATTATATCATGCAAATTGAACGGAATAAATATTTTGAATTCGATGCAGATCAAAGCGTACTTAGATTAAAAGAAAATAAAGAAGAAGGCATAGATTATTATCAAAAGGGCAATAAAGAAAATGCAAGCCAAATTCATATCGACTGCGACAAGTGCAAGTTGGATTTTAATTAATAACACCTCAATTTTGCAGCAAACTTTCTAGCAAATTTTTTAATCAAACTAAGCTCTACATTCCTTCAAAAATCAAAAAATAGATTCAAAACAAGCCATTAATACAATTGACATGGCGAAAAGAAAAAACCGTAAAGTACCGCAAAAGGGTAAAAAAAGTTCAATTTACTCATGCGTAGCCGGTTTTTAAGAAATAAAATTTCACGAATACAATTTTATTACAGAGATTTAGTTTAGCGATAAGATTAGTTAAACAGTTTTTTACCCGAGAACCAAATTAATTTGTGGCTCGGTTATTTTTGGAAAAATCAAATGATTTATGAAAAGAAGAACTGCTATATCATCAATGCTGGGCTTTCCTTCAAAAGAGCAATCTGCCTATTCATTTTCCAACAAGCTTAATTCTCGAAAGAACATAGATTCACTTCATAATGGTCTAGAAAAATATTCAGGCACATGGGGAACCATGCAAGCGGCACACCTATTAAAAAGGACAAGCTTCGGACCTTGTTTAGAGCAAATAAATAAAGCAGTCGCTGATGGACTGGATCAAACCATGAATAAAATCATGACTGTAGAACCAACTACTAGTGATCCAATAAATTTTGAATTTGAAAATGATCCGCATACCCCAATAGGAGAAACTTGGATAGATAAAGCTTATTATGATCCAAGTAAGGATCAAGAACTAGCCTTACAAATAAGAGGATATCGAAATAAATCACTGGCTACTTGGCAGCTGGGTTTATTGATGGAAAAAACCATTTCTATCCGTGAAAAAATGACTTTATTTTGGCACAATCATATTCCTATCGAAAACATCCAAGATGCTAGATATAAATATGAGTACATCCAAATTTTGAGAAGAAATGCAATAGGTAATTATAGATCTATAGTTAAAGACATTACCATTACTCCTGCTATGCTCAGGTATTTGAACGGTAGACAAAACAGCAAAGATGCTCCAAATGAAAACTATGCGCGCGAACTCTTAGAATTATTCTCCATCGGAAAGGGTCCACAAATAGCACCGGATGACTACACCTATTATACAGAGCAGGATGTAAAAGAAGCTTCTAGAATACTGACTGGATGGCTTGATCCAAAAAGGTTTTGTCAAGAAAACAATTGCGATGTTAGTGCTGAATTTAGATCTTATTTGCACGATGAGGGAGAAAAGACATTATCTGGAAAATTTGGCAATAAAACAATTAACAATCAAGGAGCAAATGAATACATCACACTCATTGATACCATTTTTGAACAAGATCAATGTGCATTTTTTATAAGCCGAAAGTTATATCGCTGGTTTGTCTATTATGACGTAACACCACAGATAGAAGCAGATATTATCGCTCCTATGGCACAAATCATTGTAGACAATGATTATAATGTAGAGCCCGCAATTAGAGCACTACTCGAATCTGCACATTTTTATGAGTTGGTAGGTTGCCAGATCAAAAATCCACTGGACTTTGTAACTTCTATGTTTAAGAGTTTTGACACTAAAATTCCACAGGATGACTTCATTCAAAATACAGTATGGTTTCATCAACATTTTGCCTCAGCACTTTTGCAGATGCTTTATTTTCAACCGACATCTGTTTCTGGCTGGAGTGCTTTTTTTCAAGCACCTAGCTATAATCAATTATGGATCAACTCTGCTACATTGCCGGGCAGATTCAACTATGGCTTCTTTTTAATTTTCTTAGGCATAAGTATAAAAAAGGATGAAGTTGAGCTTGCAAATATCCAAATTGATGTACTAGACTTTCTAAACCAATTGACAAACCCAAGTAACGTGAACGAATTGATTGATGAGATCATTATGTTGCTTTTAGGAGGAGGAATAAGCGAAACCGCAAAGAGCAGATTAAAGGAAATACTCATACCTGGGTTGCCTGATTTCGAATGGACAGTTGAGTACAACAACTATGTAGATAATCCTGGAGACGAAAAGCAAGTAGAAGCGATACGAACCAAGATGCAAAGACTTATATTCAGCTTAAGTCAAATACCAGAATTTCAACTTATTTAAAAAGGCTTTAGAAATCTATTGAGCATAATTTGCAAACCGCGCTTTAAAAAAAGTGAAGCATAAAACTCTTTGGCATGAAACGTAGACATTTTATACAAGCTGCCGCTTCTTCGACAATACCAATTTTGGTTAATGGTATGTCTGTATCTAGTATCAGAAAATCTTCTGTTTTCAATTTTATAAACAATGATAGTGATCGTGTCTTAGTGCTCATTCAACTTAATGGCGGAAATGATGGGCTAAGTACCATTTTACCAATTGATCAATACGATCGACTGGCGAATGTAAGATCTAATATACTTATACCAGAAAGTAGCATTTTAAAGGCGAATGATTCGCTTGGATTCCACCCTACTATGTCAGGAATAAAATCTCTACACGATAATGGAAAGATGAATATAGTCCAGAGTGTTGGCTACCCTAATCAAAACAGATCTCATTTTCGCTCGACAGATATTTGGACTAGTGGATCCGCCGCAGAAGATGTTTATGACACCGGATGGCTAGGTAGACACTTTGATAATCAGCATCCAGGTTTTCCTGAAAATTTTCCCAATAGCGATTTTCCCGATCCTATAGCCATTAGCATTGGTTATATTGTTTCAGAAACCTGCCAAGGTATTTCTTCAAATTTTGGAAGCACCGTAAATGATCCCTTTGCAGAAACCAATTTATCAGAAAGTGAGGATGAAATTCTTGATATCAATACTTGCTTTGGTAAAGAAGTTTCTTTTTTGCGTACTGCTATAAAACAAACCAACGAATACTCTGAACAGATCTCAAGAGCAGCAAATCTAGGTAGTAATATGGTAGGATATCCTGACACAAACAATTTAGCACAGCGACTTAAAACGGTATCCCTTCTGATTTCAGGAGGGCTAAAAACTAAAGTCTACGTAGTGAGTCTTGGTGGATTCGACACGCATGCAGATCAAGTATTGGACGGCAGTCCATTAGAAGGAGAACATAGCGCACTTCTTTCCGAACTTTCAGAAGCCATCACTGCTTTTCAAAATGACTTGGTAGCGCAAGGAAATGACAAGAGAGTTATCAGTATGACCTTCTCAGAATTTGGAAGACAGATTGCTTCCAATTTCAGTCTGGGCACAGATCATGGTACAGCAGCACCAATGATGATATTTGGTTCCTGTGTGAATCCAGTAGTCATAGGTGACAATCCCGAAATAGGAGAAAAGCTAGAGCCGCAGGAAGGAGTCCCTATGCAGTATGACTTTCGATCAGTCTATGGTACTGTATTGATGGATTGGTTTGACGTCCCAGAGGCGGAGGTAAAAAATTTACTATTTGAAGACTTCCAGCATCTCCCTATCATTCAAGGCTGTGAAGAAATAGACACAAGTACTAGTGAGCCCCTTATCACCGATAGCATTATTTTGGATCATTATCCCAATCCAGCTCAAGATTGGCTACACATACAAATGACTGTTCCCAAAGGCAGAGTTAGAGTAAGTATATTTGACACTATTGGACATGAAGTAAGGATAGTTTGTGATAAAACTTTTAATAAAAACACGCATACGATACCTGTACCATTACATGACCTCGTTCCAGGAAATTACTTTTATAGAGTGCAGACTAAACACCATGTAAAGACAAAGGGATTTGTGAAAATATAGGTGTGATCAAAACATATAAAACAACAATGTCGACATCACCAAACCACAGACTGCCAAAATGCTTGTCATCATAGTCCATGACCGAAAGGTTTGTTTTTCATCAGTGCCCAGATATTGACTCACCAGCCAAAAACCCGAATCGTTCACATGCGAAAAAATAGATGCCCCAGAGGCAATTGCAATCACTATACAAGCTAATGACATACCGGAATATGACTCCCCTACCATCAGCAGCGGCGACACCAAACCCGCCGCAGTAATCATAGCCGTAGTAGCAGAACCTTGCAGTACTCGAACGATAGCCGCCGCAATAAATGCGAAGAAAATAATTGGAATACCCGCATCAGTCAATGTATTGGCGATCTGCTCCCCTATTTTGGTATCTACCAACACTTGCTTGAAAACACCACCAGCCCCAGTCAAAAGTATGATTGTACCAACTGGCTTAAATGACTCCGAAGAGATTTTAAAAAGTTCATCTTTTGAAAAACCTCGGCTTATGCCCAAGACATACCACACTATTAGATTCGCAATAATCAGGGCCGTAAAAGGATGCCCTATCAGCAATAAGACATCTCTGATAGATTCGTTTTTAATTGGAATTAAATCAGATTTGATTCCCGTATTGAGCAAGATCAAAATGATGGGCACTAAAATAATTCCAAAAATCACACTTGGAGAAGGAAGTTCCATTTTGGCATCTATCTCTTCAAAGTTAACAGGAGCATCGATATGAATACGTTGACTAATGTATTTGCCAAAAAACAATCCACTAACTAATGCAGTTGGTACACCAACAATAAAACCTATAAAAATCACACTCCCCAAATCTACACTTAAAATATCAGCCACTGCTACTGGTCCCGGCGTTGGTGGAATAAAAGAATGCGTTATCGCCAATCCGGCCAAGAGTGGAATAGCATAATATAAAAGCGACTTGCCGCTTCTTTTTTGCAGACTATATATGACTGGCACAAGAATAATAAAAGCAACGTCAAAGAAAACAGGCACAGCTACTACAAAACCACACAGCAACATGGCTAGCGGAGATTTGTCTTCTCCAAATTTTTTCAACATGTATTGAGCTATGGCTTGTGCTCCCCCGCTCTTCTCCAAGATGCCACCGAATATAGCACCCAATCCCACTACTGTTGCCACAAAACCCAATGTACCACCCATTCCATTTTTAACTGTATCAATAATAGCAGCGCTATCTAAGCCTGCAATTAATCCAGTGACAATACTGCATATCAACAATGCCAAGAAAGCATGCACTCTGAAAAACAAAATCAGCAAAAGTAAAAGTGCTACTCCGACAAACAATGCGATTAATGAGGTGGTACTGATCATACTGCTTTAGTAATTATTCTATCTTATTCAATATTTCTTTTACTATTCCTTCCACCTCTTGATCTATATTGATAGCAATACACTCTTTACTTAGCTCTAATGTATCAAACTGAGATTGCAATAGCTGAGCAGACATGAAGTGCCCTGTGCGATTTCTAAGTCTTTCGTGGATTAGCTCAAATGAACCATCAAGCAAAATAAATTTTGCATTTAGATCTTTACTCAACCAAGTACGATACACTTTTTTCAAAGCTGAGCAAGCTACGATCAGGTCAGTATCACACTCTTTTGCATAAGTGTTTATACTTTGCAGCCAAGGCTTACGATCATTATCATTAAGTGGGATCCCACTAGACATTTTGTTCACATTTGCTTGTGAATGAAAATCATCTCCATCAATAAAAGGGATATTTAATTGATCAGCAAGCGCATTACCGATAGTTGATTTTCCGCAGCCGGACACGCCCATAATGTAGAAAATTGTTTTCAAATGTGTAGAGGTCTGAATCAAGACGGAAATTACACATTCTTGGCGATACTACAAATTGGTAATACTAGAATACCTGCATGCATGATGCCATGCTACCTATATTTACTTTGAACACAAATAAAGAAAACACTATAAATTGCTTTTATAAAGCGCTTAGTCCAAGTACCTTTTTATATTCAGAGTAGGCACTATACAACTTTGCATACTACCGAGTGTGAGTACAAAATCTTGCGCAACTTTGGTATCATCTTCAAACTTGGCTGGGACCCAAGATGGCATATCGCATACAGCCTGCTTCAAAATGGCATCTACAGATTCATCTTTTGATGACTCTCGGATAGCAACATTTTCCACTGCACCATTTTGGTCAATCGTAAAGCTAACTGCTGCCAGTGCATATTGAGAAAATTTATCCGCAGACACATTTTCTAACACTTTCTTTTGAAGATAAGACTTGACTGCTTCTTCTCCTAACGCAAATTGAGCATCCTGATCAGGATTAATTTTGAAAGTACAATCGTACATTTTGGGCTCATTATTCACCAGGCTATTATCCGGCAAGTAATCAACCTTTATATAAATATCCGAATTGACATCACTAGAACGTAGATTCTCTAACTGAACGGCAGTAAGAACGTCATCAGTTGAATTCGCTATTTTCTTCTCCCCATCATGCAAGGTATGCACTTCTACCGCAATGTATTCTTTCACCCATTCCGGTTTGAATTGTCGATGAACATCTTGAATCGTTCTTGCTTCTTGCATGATCACGCGCTCTATAGACAAGGGCGGAAAAACTTTATGTATCTCACAGCTAAAATCTTTTGCATCAATAGCCTGTCCACACATAGGAAGTGCAGCCATCAAAAAGCATGTCACAAAGCAATAACAAATTCTAAGCATAAATTTCTTTTTTACTAATATATGCAATTTATCATTGAGATGTTACTTCCACAAGCGCTATTAACAATTAATTTAAATGTTTTGATGTCTTTTTTTGGGGGCCATCCACTCGATGAGTTTGATCATGTTGCTACCGCATATGATCAAACCCATCTGTGGTCGCGTCATTCGCTATATCCCGTTATTTTTGCTGATAGCAAAAAACAACGGGATGCCGCTGCTACCGCTTGTCCATTAGGGCTCTTGCTGAACCGCATCGCCCAATAGTTATCAATTTTTCTTCTTACTAGTACTCTTCTTTCTAGTTTTCTTTTTCTTCTTCGTACTCTTTTCCACATTCTCTTCTCTCCCTACTTCTCCCACTTGCATTTCGCTCTCTTCTCCTTCGAGTACTTTGAGTTTTGCCCGTTTCTTCTTATATATTTCAGGGCGAGATTTTTTAGCCTCATCCATTTTTCTCTGTCCTGCAGCGTTTGCGGCTTGTAAGCTTAGCCTATTAGCAGTATTATTCACCTGGCCTGTATTCTGCACTCCTTGATTCGTATGATATGTATTTGAAAAAGTCCCATCCGGATTGATCGTAGTAGAAGTATTGCCATTATGGTAAGTATTACTAAAACTACCATCAGGGTTTACAGTAGTAGAAGTATTACCGTTGTGGTAAGTATTAGTGAATGTCCCATCAGGATTTACCGTAGTAGAGGTGTTGCCATTATGGTAGGTATTGGTAAAAGTACCATCAGAATTTACCATTGTAGAAGTATTACCATTATGCGTAGTCGTACTTTGCGTGCCGTTTGGGTTTATAGTTGTGCTTGTATTTATTTGTGCAAAACCGCAATACGCATAGCAAAGAGCAAATAGAATTAGCAGATTTAGTTTCATGTTTTTATGATTTATTCACTAAAATAATCAAGTTTCTTTAAGCAGTTAAATCATCTTTTATATTTAACATTATTTAAACACATCAATTTTAGTAGTCAAAACGCAAATGCTTATCAGAACTTATTCAGACTTTGGAAAAAATAAATCCCCGCTAGTATAAGTTGATCCGAATGTTTTGCAAGCTGAGTACACCTGTCCCACAGCATCGATCACTTGCTTTTGAGTCAATTCTTTTAGTGGATGAATAAATGCTGCCCATAAAATGCCATTAGAAATTGCATACTTGACATCTAGCGCAGTATGAAAGTTGGCCTCCATGCATTTTAATAATTGATCTTGAGTTATATTCATCGATTCTGTGATCGGCGAAATAATTCTCATCCTATTGTAGTGTTCATCTGTTAGACAAATAAACCTAGTGGTGTCAATTTCGAATTCCCAATTACCCATTTGATCTTGTATAACTTTAGCAGTGTTTTTAAAAATTGTTCCTAGTTCTATGTTTGTCATCATTCTTTTGTTTGTTTTTGTTTTTTCCTTACCATTTCATTTATACTAAGTACTATTTAAATCGCCTTATAAAATATTTGATGGTTGAGGTTGTGAAAAGATTCCAATTTTTTCATCCCTCTTGTTAATTTTATTTGCTTTGTACGCTGTCTCTACAAAAGTAAAAACTGCCAGGATACACCATACTTATCTTCACACCATCCAAATTTTTTACCGAATCCGTAGTCTCCCGTTTCATAGCTGTCTAGTGGTATCATTATCTGACCATTTGCAGATAGTGCTTTAAACAGATTTTCTATTTCTTCTTCGGAATCACTCTCTACAAAAAGAGAAACGCCAGGCGAGATGGACCAGGCATGATTGTAATTGTTTTCAGAGATCATATAGCGTGTACCGTTTAAAGTAAAGATGGCATGCTTGATCAAGTCTGGTGTTCCGCCTGCTTCACCCTCCGCAAATTTTGTGCTGTTTACTATTTCAGAATTTGGAAAAAGTGAAGTGTAGAATTCCATCGCTTCATTAGCCTTTCCGCATTGCTCTCCTACAAAGGTTATAAATGTTGTTGTATTCATTTTATTCACAATTAAAATTAATTTTAAATTATGAGTCCACTCCGGAAAGTAGCGGATTGCAAAAAATAGGCTATTTTGGATGAGATTTTTTATTTTCGAAATTCAGTGATGCCTGAGCATCAGTGGATTTAGAAAATGAAAAATATCGTCAAAAGAGTCATTTTGTGCTTTCGTGACTTTTAGGAGTGGACTCAATCATTGACTCTTTTAATTAAGGTACTCTTAAAAAAGTTAAAAATTTAATAAAACTAATAGAATAAACGCTTTTATCGAGAATTGAATTTAAATTTAAAATAAATTAGAATCATGAAATCACTACAAAAACCTCTACCTATGACTCTGCAATTCTTTAAATCAATATGTTTCCTTTTTATTAGTCTCCTATTGGTAAACTGTAATAATGATGATGAGCCTGAAACTCCATTTCAAGATCCATGCGACACAGTAATGACTATCGGAGAAAATATGATATTAAATGACGATGAAGTTCCTATCTACTCTGCTACTTTGGACAAAGAAGAGAGAGTAGATGGATTAAAAGTATATAGTTTTAAGGTACAATTCTATGAAAATAGTTGTCGGCAGATAACTTCTTTTTTTACTTCATTTAGGCTTCCTATCGACCAAGAAACAATTGAAAATAGAACCTACGATTTAAGGTCATTTATAGGAAACATTGAAGAAGGGTCTGTGCCTATATCCTTTAGGTCACGTAGTCTAGATTCAAATGGATTTGAATCGCTCATCGAAGTTTCAGGAACGATGGAAGTCATCACTAATGGTCCAGATAATTTCACTTTCGATATTAGTGCAATGGCAGAAAGCAACAGAAATTTCAATATTCTGTTGACGCATCAGTTTTAATAGTGGTGCTTGTATTCCTATTGTAAGAATGAGTCCGCTACTTTCCGCAGTGGACTCATTATTGATTCGACATTAAGGTGGTTAAAGGTGAAGGGAATGAAGCTCTCCTAAGCTAGTACTTAATTTTTCTTAATAGCTTAATCACCTTAATGGTTCCCTTTTTCTTTTTCAACATTAAGAAAGTTACGGAATGAAGAGAATGAAGTTCTCCGAGAGCTAGCACTTAATTTTTCTTAATAGCTTAATCACCTTAATGGTCCCCTTTTCTTTTTTAACATTAAGAAAGTTAAGGAATGAAGAGAATGAAGCTCTCCTATTCTAGTACTTAATTTTTCTTAATCTCTTAACTACCTTAATGTTTCCCTTTTTTTTCAACATTAAGAAGGTTAAGGAATGAAGAGAATGAAGCTTCCCGAAGCTAGTACTTAATTTTTCTTAATAGCTTAATTACCTTAATGGTTCCCTTTTCTTCTTCAACATTAAAATAGTTAAGGAATGAAGGGAATGAAGCTCTCCTAAGCTAGTACTTAATTTTTCTTAATAGTTTAATCACCTTAATCGTTCTCTTTTTCTTTTTCAACATTAAGAAAGTTAAGGAATGAAGCTTTTTTTCGACCAAGGATAGTAGCGGGCATGTAGGCTGATGGATGTGGTATGTGAAGCTCGCAGCGGCTTGGCTCCCTCTTCGGGAGACGAGCGGATGTGTTAGCTGAACCCACATACAGTAGTCGGAATAAAGCGGAAAGCCTGGTGCCAGTGGTACGTGGATGGCGGGCTTGGTAAAGGCAGGGCGCCCACAGAAACTAAAATGGATTGACGACTTTGATATTGCGTGGGGTGTCCAACTTTGGTTTTACGGCTTGCATGATTTTCTTTTGTAGGATCTTGAGCATACGCTTTTTGTAAAAATTGACATGGATGGCTAGGCCTATCTCGCGCACTGGTATGGGCGGTGCGAGCGGATAAAGAAATTTTTTGTTGACCAGATTGTTTTGGTAAGTGGTTAGTTTTGGGAGCAGAGTGACGCCTTTGTTTTTGTGGATCAGATTGATGAGGGTCAGCATGGAGCTACTCTCAAATGTGAGGTTATTATTCACCTTTCTGCTTTTTTGCAAATTGCAAATGGTCTCTATCTGGTTGGTCATGCAGTGGCTCTCTTCGAGTAGCCAAAGGCGATTGATGTCTATATCTTTGATCTTATATTTTTTGTGGGTAGACTTTGACTTGGAGGTATCGTAGACCAAAAACTCCTCTTTATATAAAGAGATGGTCTCCAACTTCGCATCCTGAATGGGAATGGATAGAATCCCTACATCCAATTCGCGTAGCTTGAGCTTCTCCACGATCTTGGAAGTAGTGATTTCTGATACGGCGAAATTGATGTCAGGAAACTCCGTGACCAAGTCATCCAAAAACATAGGTAAGAGGTAGGGCGCTAGCGTAGGAATAACGCCAATACTCAAGGTGCCAAAAAAATCCTTCTTGGTCTCCTGGACAAGTTCGGTCAAATTTTGTGATTCTCTATAGACTAGTTTGAACTGTGCGATTAGCTTACTTCCTTCCTCTGTGAGTCGCACCGGCTTTTGCTTGCGATCGAATAGGCTAATGTCTAGTGCATCCTCGAGCTTTTTGATCATGGTACTTAGTGTACTTTGTGTCACGTAGCATTCTTGCGCTGCGGCACTAAAGCTGCCAGTTTTCTCTACGGCGAGGACGTATTTGATCTGATTTAGCGTTATTGATGTCATCAATAGTAGTATTGCTATTATAGTTTTTATAAATGTAATGAATTTTTGATATTTGTGAAAATTTAAAACGATATGGATCATATGAATGGGGACATCGCCAAATGTCCATTTCTCAATGGAGAAACGCGCAGTACCGCGGGTAATGGCACCGCCAATAGAGATTGGTGGCCGAATCAACTAAAACTAAATATACTAAAACAACACTCTTCGCTCACTAATCCTATGGATGAAGGCTTCAACTATGTGGAGGCTTTTAAGTCTATCGACTATGCAGGTCTCAAGCAGGACTTGACTAATTTGATGACGGACTCTCAAGATTGGTGGCCTGCTGATTTTGGACACTATGGTCCATTTTTTATCAGAATGGCGTGGCATAGTGCTGGTACTTACCGGATCGGTGACGGTCGTGGAGGTGCTGGAACTGGTCAACAGCGTTTTGCCCCATTAAACAGCTGGCCCGACAATGGCAATCTTGATAAAGCTAGAAGATTATTATGGCCTATAAAGCAAAAGTATGGAAACAAAATCTCCTGGGCGGATCTGATGATCCTAACAGGAAACGTGGCGCTAGAATCTATGGGTTTCAAAACCTTTGGATTCGGTGGCGGTCGACAAGATGTGTGGGAACCTGAGGAGGATGTCTACTGGGGTTCTGAGACAGAGTGGGAAAATGGCGAAAAGCGGTACACTGGTGACAGAGAGCTAGAGAGTCCTCTGGCAGCAGTGATCATGGGACTGATCTATGTGAATCCGCAAGGGCCGCTTGGCAATCCAGATCCACTACTAGCAGCTAGAGACATCAGAGAAACGTTTGGCCGTATGGCTATGAATGATGAGGAGACGGTAGCGCTGATCGCAGGTGGTCACACTTTCGGTAAGGCGCATGGTGCAGGGGATGCGGCGCAAGTAGGCGCTGAACCTGAAGCAGGGGCGATTGAAAATCAGGGTTTCGGTTGGTTGAGCACACATGGTTCTGGTAAGGGTGGTGACACCATCACGAGTGGTCTGGAAGTGACTTGGACGCAGGAGCCTACTAAGTGGAGCAACTTATATTTCAAAAATTTATTTGAGTATGAGTGGGAATTGACGGAGAGTCCGGCTGGTGCAAAGCAGTGGACGGCTAAGGGTGACTATGACGCAGTGCCTGATGCACATGATCCATCTAAGAATCACGCACCGGGAATGTTGACTACAGATTTGTCTCTTCGTTTTGATCCTGCCTACGAAAAGATATCAAGAAGATTTTATGAAAACCCAGATCAGTTTGCCGATGCTTTTGCTAGAGCATGGTTCAAGCTGACGCATAGAGACATGGGCCCTAAGGTAAGATACACTGGCCCAGAGGTGCCTGCTGAAGATTTGATTTGGCAAGATCCTTTACCTGCCGCTACAGGTGAGACATTGAGCGATGGTGATGTGTCTACTTTGAAGCAAAAGATTACCGATTCTGGTTTGAGTATTTCAGAATTGGCTAGTACGGCTTGGGCTTCTGCTTCCAGTTTTAGAGGTTCGGATATGAGAGGCGGAGCGAATGGTGCTAGAATCAGATTGGCGCCTATGAAGTTTTGGGAAGTAAACAATCCAACGCAGTTGAAGAAAGTGCTCCAAGCATATGAAGATATTATGGCAGATTTTGCGGGTACGGTGTCTATTGCTGACTTGATCGTTCTTGGTGGTTGTGTAGCTGTAGAGCAAGCGGCTGCTAAAGCGGGTGTTACGGTATCAGTTCCTTTCACTTCTGGGAGAGTTGATGCTAGTCAGGAGCAAACGGATGTAGAATCGTTTTCTGTACTTGAGCCATTGGCTGATGGTTTTAGAAATTATTTGAAGGGTTCATACAAGATGGGTTCTGAGCATATGCTGGTTGACAGAGCACAGTTGCTTACTTTGACTGCTCCAGAGATGACGGTTTTGGTTGGAGGTCTTAGGGTACTCGGTGTGAGTGTCAATGATTCTAAGCACGGTATCTTGACTTCTAATGTGGGGACTTTGTCTAATGACTTTTTTACTAATCTTCTAGACATGGATACGCAGTGGAAGGCGGCTGATGGTCAGGAGGAGATCTTCCATGGTACTTCTCGTAAGAGTGGTGATGCTAGGTGGACGGCTACTCGTTCTGACTTGGTGTTTGGGTCTAATTCTATCTTAAGGGCGGTAGCTGAGGTGTATGCTAGTGCTGATGCGAATGAGAAGTTTGTTCATGATTTTGTGAAGGCTTGGGCGAAGGTGATGGATCTGGATAGGTTTGATTTGAAGTATGCAGCGATGTCTGCATAATAGAATATAAATTTTGGTAATGTTCTTACAACCCGCTAGGCTTTTTGGTTTAGCGGGTTTTTTGTTTTTAAGGGCTAAGCTTTCGTGTTCGTTAAACATATAAGAGCATATAAGGCTGTGCTGACTTGTTCGTTAACCACATAAGGCAAATAAGAAACATAAGATTGGCACATAAGGCAAAGCTCACTTGTTCGTTAACCACCTAAGGTACCTAAGTGCATCTCTTACTTGTTCAAGATACCTTAGTTTTTCTTAGGTGACTTGTGCACGATAGATTGGCTTAGGTATCTTAGGTGTTTTACTGAAAGAGAATTGCTGACTTGT
>CALIEI010000060.1 GCA_938022165.1 uncultured Saprospiraceae bacterium
AAAATCAACTTTTGGTTTTTCACTATTCAGTTTTAAGATATTTCCAATTTTATATTTAGGTAATTCAGATACATAATCCTTCAATACGTTTAAAAGCGATTCTACTGATTCGATTTTCTTACCACTATCAACAATTCTCTTGAAAATATCATTTTCATTTATTGGGCTAGTCAGTATGACCATACCATGTTCCCACTGTTTTCCTGATTTTATACTTGTCAAAGTCAGTCCATCAACTTGAAGGTCTGGATACAAAAAGTCATTGATCTTCTTTTCTGGGTCATTTATGTCTATTGGGACAAGTACTTTTTTTGTCATTTTTTTTTAATTAGCGCCAACATTTGTATAACCACACCAGGTGTGGTTATTTCTAATATACATACAGCTTATCTTCATTACTTAAGCTAGGTAGTAGGTAAAGCAGCCTAACAGTAAGACCAATCCAAAACTTATAAAGTAAATACATTAAGGTAGAATGGTTAGTAGCGCTCATAGTTAAATTTACTAATTATTTTCTGTCTATAAAGGCTTTGAACAATAAAGTGCTAGAATAAACATAAATCCGTACGATTTTCCCCGAATGGACAATCTGTACGTTGGGTAATGGTATTCGCGATGCTTGTTTAAAAAAAAGGTGCTAGGTTCTAGCGGCTAGGTTCTAGCTTTTATTTTTTCACTTTTACATTTTACATTCAATATTTTTCGGTTTTACATTTAATTCCGTTTCGCGATGCGGCAGCGAGCCTACCTTTCGGATTGGTGGCGGAGGCGGACAAGCGATCGGAGATGCCAGCCCCTACGGGCTGGGTGCGCGACCAAGGCTGGAAGCGTGTGCCTACCCTTTCGGTAGGCAGGCTGGCACGGATACCATCGCAGAGCGCGGTCCCGAGTGAGCCCTTTGGCATCATGCTGATGATCATCAACATGATGCCAAAGGGTGATACCGAGGGATGGCCCCAAAACAAAACCCTAATGAAACACAACATGCAACACAACCAAAGACACCGCCAACAAAATTCCAGTCTTGAGAATATTCGGAGAATCGTACTGGATCAATTTCTTTCGAAAACCACCTTTTGCACTCAGTAGGATCACAAATATCAAGGCTATGATAATCACCCACCCTGCTCGCACAAAATAATTCATGTCAGGGAAGCAATTGATAAAAGTAATCTGCAAAGGAATAGTACTAAGAAATCCTATTAGTGCTGCTATTCTATTAGGGACAAGCATTAAGGCGGCTGTACATATAAGGACAACGATTCCACAATTAATATAATAGCGCAACTCATTGAGGGTATGTGTAAAAGCGTCTCCAGCGTCGGCAAACTTCACTTGCAACAAAATCAAACCGACCGTCACTCCCGTAACTAAGCCTACTAAAATGGTGAGTCTTCCAGCAAGAATAATTTGTTTATCGCTAGCTTCCTTGTTGATGTATTCTTTATAGATGTCTATAGACCAAAGTGTAGCCAATGAATTGAAAGTGGAATCTACCGTACTCATGAGCGAGGCAAATAGCGAACAGAGGATGACACCGACAAGGCCTGCCGGCAAATAATTTTTGACAAGATATGGAAAAGCAAGGTCAGGATCTGCTAAGCCATCTTTACCCAAAATCGCATACAATGCGATGCCTGGAATCACGATCAGTACAGCCATGACATACTTCATAACACCACCAACCATCAGTCCAACTTGCGCATGTCTAAGATTTTTTGCAGCCAAGGAACGCTGCATAATCGTTTGGTTGGCACACCAATAATTTATATTGAGAAGAAAAAGTCCAAACATGTGTGTCCAAGGTAATTTCTCATGATCCGCAGGTAGATAAAGATGCATATGCTCGGGTGCTCTCGCATATAACTCCTGCCAACCACCAAGCTCCTTGATCGCTATAAACAGCACAACAAAGCCACCTAATAGTAAAATAGAAAACTGGATGATATCCGTTTTCACCACTGCATTGAGTCCACCTAAGAATGTGTAAATGGCTGAAAAAACACCAAGCCCAATGATCAATATTGAGATGCGAGTAACCTGATCTTCGCTTATAAAACTGAGTTCATCAGCGAAAACAGCATCGGCTGCATAGGCACCCCAGAATAAAGCAGCGCCCAAAGTAATGGTAGAGAACATCAAGATATTGGCTCCACTATAAAAGAGCGCAACAGTCTTGCCAAGCCGTTTTTTAATATACTGCGTTACCGTAATGACCTTTTCTTTTAAAAAAAGCGGGACAAAAATAAAGGCTGCCATCAATATCCCTTGTACAGCATTGATCTCCAAACTTGCTTGTGCTAGGCCAAACAAATAGGCAGAGCCCATCATGCCTAAAAATTGATAACCATTGATATTCGTCGCAATACTGGATAAGGCAATTGACGGCCAACGCAGATTTCTAGAACTCAAAAAATACTCTTCTACAGTAGCATTCTCTTTCACTCTTCCGGCGACAGCCACCAAAAAAATAACTACGAAATAAATAATAACTATACCTAGATCCAGCATCTATTTGTATGTGATTTTTATGATCTTATTCCAGCGGCCAAGGGTGTGTTGGGTGCAATGTCAGGTACTCTACCTTGTGCTACAGGCATGGAAAAAGTTTTGATTTTGGGCAATACATAATTGGCAAATAATTTACACTCACTAGCATGTGGGTAGCCTGAAAAAATAAAGGCACGAATACCCATATCCATATACTTTTGGATTTTTGCCAGCACTTGATCGGGGTTACCCACGATGGCTCCTCCACAACCTGATCTCGCCTTTCCAATCCCTGTCCAAAGGTGTGGTTCGACATATCCATCATCACTCGCCATCTCTCTCATCTCCGCTTGCCTGGATACGCCGTATGATTTTGCATCTAAGGCTCGTTCACGAATTTCAGTTCCTTTTTCTTCATCCGCTTCTATATATTTCATCAACTGCTTTGCCGCTTGCCTTGCTTCCTCTTCAGTCTCTCTAACGATGACATGCACGCGCAATCCAAAATCCACTCTTCGGCCGTAAGTCGCAGCTTTCTCACTCATATTTAGCATCAATTCTTGTAAGCGAGTTTCTGTCTCGGGCCACATCAAATACACATCACAGTGCTCTGCACATAGATCAACCGCTGCAGGAGAATAACCTCCGAAATATAAAAGTGGCCCACCATTTTGCTGATAGGGTTTGACTGGATCGGTAGTATCCAATTGTATATTATAAAACTCACCTTTAAAGTCGATATGATCTTGTGTCCATCCCTGCTTTAATATTTCTATCACTTCACGCGACCGTTGATAGCGTGCTGTTGATTCTAGTTTAGTACCTGGTAAGTCTGAAGAAATAATATTTATGGTCAATCTCCCTTTCAGAATATGGTCAAGCGTTGCAATAGTTCTACCCAACATCGGAGGATGTATTTCACCGCATCGAATCGCTGCCAGCAAATTGATCTGAGAAGTCAAGGGTGCTATTGCGGAAGCAAAAGTAAGCGTGTCTTGCCCTACCTGATAAGAAGAGGGGCACAAAATATTTCGATACCCTAGCCTATCCGCAGTCAGTAAAACATTTGAGGTATTGGACCAGTCGCTTTTGTATCGTATATCATGATGTCCAAGAAAAGCATCATCGCCATTGCAGAGTGGCGCAAACCATGCCACCTCGGCGCCTTTTAAATGTTCTGAACGAATTGAGATCTTTGATTTTGTCATTATGATTATTCAGTTTAAACAGTGTAGATTTTTTTAAGCCACTTCTTCTCCTATCGCCGCTTCCCACAGTCGGTACCAGTCTTCATGACTCAGCTCTATGTTTAGTGCATTTTTCATAGCTCGTATTCTATCTATTTTGGTACTTCCCAAAATCGGTAAAATACCTGCTGGATGTTTCAATAAAAAAGCAATAAGTATTTGATCTAAGGAAGCGTCCAAATTTTGTCCAATGTCGGCAGCCACTTTCTTTATCTTTTGTAATTCAGGTGAACTCTTTTCTGAAAATATTACTCCTCCCCCAAATGGAGACCATGCTGTAGGTGTGATGCCTAAACGTTGGCATTGATCCAAAGTACCATCTTCAAATGCATTTCTATGCAGCAAAGAAATTTCCAACTGATTGGTAATAAGTGGAGTGAAACTATGCAAAAGTTCAAACTGGGAGGCAGTAAAATTTGACACCCCAAATGCTTTTACCTTTCCTGAATCTTTGAGTAGCGAAAATGCTTCAGCTATTTCATGCGGATTCATGAGATAGTCCGGTCGATGTATCAGCAGTACATCTAATTGATCCACACCTAATTCTTTGATTGAATTTTCTGCAGACCAGATGATGTGATCCTTGGTAGAATCGTATGACTTTAGTGAATGCTCCGGCCGATTTGGAGTGACTAGCTTGATACAGCATTTAGTCGTTATTTGAATTTTGGATTTCAGATCAGGCCTTCGCTTAATGACCCTACCAAACCTACCCTCCTCCGTATAGTGCCCATATATATCTGCATGATCAAAATCTGTAAATCCAAGATCTACACAGGCGTCAATAAATTTTTCTAATTCTTCTGTCGACAGATTACTTCCCCACTCTCCCAGTCGCATGGTACCTATGATCATAGGCGAGAATTTGATTACAGTATTCGATTTCTTCAATGTATCTTTATTTTATGACAGCTGCATCAGCAAAGCGAACCTAAATTTAGTGCGAATAAAGAAAAGACATGGCATATCAGATGATCTATTTTCATCACTCACTATGAATATTATCACAACATCCGCTAAGCAAATTATTTTTTTTATTTGGGGATGCCGATGAGCTTCACTACCAATCAGCGCATCATCGACCGCGCCATTCGCTTGTACTTCGCCTACTACATATACATTCATGATAGTCGTGGCTAGTCTCTCCTCTTCGTCGAGCCTTCACCACTCCTTCATTCATTGTATTTGCAGCAGGGTCAGTATCGCTGCTGTCGCTCATCCAAAAAACTACTAGGTTCTAGCTTTTCTTTAATACTTTTACATTTTTAAATTTTACTTTAAGGAAAGGTACTAGCTTCTAAATTCAATCTTTCCATTAAACATTAATCATCAAACATTAATAATTGTTATGCTAGACTTATTTTTACAAGGTGGTCCACTTTTTATGGGGCTCCTCACACTGATCTTACTTTCCTTATTAGCCACTTTTATTATCCAGATTTTGAAGAAGGGCGATGAGAAGCAACTGGCACAAGCCATTCAATGGATGAAATCCATCGGGACCTTAGGTTTAGTACTTGGCATCTTCGGGCAATTGATTGGTCTGTACTCAGCCTTCTCTGTGATAGAATCGGTCGGTGGCATTTCACCAGCTATACTCGCTGGTGGATTGAAGGTCTCTTTGATTACAAGCATGTATGGAATATTGATTTATATTATATATTTGATCTTGTCGATGGTATTGAGGCGGGTATGGTGACACAAAGTGATTTGAATAGAAAAAAGCTATCGCTAACTAGAGTCTAAACATCTCTTTTATTGATATTCTCAATAATTGTACGCCTTCCATTCTTCCAAAACAAATTATTAGAGGCTAGAAAAAAATCTAAGTCAATTTTATAAATCGACTTTAGCTATGTATTGATTGTTGAAAATCAATGTAGGATACCAACAATTAAAGGCTAGAAATGACAACAATATCCTAATTGATTTTTATCCATAGATCACCGTTGTTATAAATCCAAATTTTAACTAATTTCACACGATACATATGTAATATGAAAAATAACCTCCTCTTACTATTCGCCCTATTTTGCTATAGCGCAGTACAATCTCAATCCACCATATCCGGTAAAATTGTCGATGACCAAACTGGAGAACCAATCCTGTTTGCCAATGTCTACGAAGAAGATGGATCAAACAACACTGAAACCAATTTGGAAGGCGAATTTAGATTAGAAGTGAGCGATAATGCTACTATTATAGTAAGCTACGTGGGATATAAGCCTTATCAATTTAAAGTAAATTCAGGAATTACACAGTACCAAATAAAACTACAGGCCGACGCAGTAGAATTAGAGAATGTAGTCGTCACTGCTTTTGGAATAGAGAAGGATAAAAAAGCAGCTGGATTTTCATTTACTGAGGTAGGAGGAGAAGAAATTAATCAAGCAAGAGACATCAGTGTGGCCTCCCAGCTAGTAGGTAAAGTGGCAGGGCTAGAGATCACCAAACCAAGCAATGGACCATCTGGAGCAACTCGGATTAATATTCGTGGTTTGGCGCAATTTGGAGACAACAGCCCACTTATAGTGGTAGATGGTATTATTATCGATAATACCAACGTAAACGCTGCAGGTGTGTTTGGAGGTAGAGACTCCGGTGATGGGCTCTCAGGATTGAATCAGGATGACATAGAAAACATCACCGTACTCAAAGGACTTTCTGCAAGTGCTCTATATGGATCTAGAGGAGCCAATGGAGTAATCGTTATCACAACTAAATCAGGAAACAAACAAAAAGGAATTGGGGTAGATTTTACCTCTAATTTTTCCATAGATCAAGTAGCACTTTTACCCAATTTTCAAGAAGAATATGGTCAAGGTGCGAATGGTCAAAAACCAACTACCCAACAAGAAGCATTTGACAAT